>WRNK01000021.1 GCA_009776675.1 Methanimicrococcus sp. | reverse complement strand
TTCTTACATCGAAATAATGATTAAATAGAGTCGTTTCTAAATATATTTTTTTCTTTTCCATAAGTGATTATCCTTTTTCTTTCGTTTTTTGCCTCTCGTCGTCGATTTCTGAATCACTCCGAATCATATGCAATCATTTCAATCATTTGAAAGAAAACGAAAGGGAGATAAATTTTTTTAAAGATTTTCAAAAGCGATAGAATGATAATTATAGAAAAAATGTTGAAAAATTAAAATTCGGGGAAAAAATTAATTGCTGCGAGGTCTCAAAATCACCGGACTTGATTTGGCGTTACCCCTTAAAATAGCGAAGAACCTAAAAAATAGAGGGGGCAAAGTCACCCCTGCTGTAAAACGGCTGACGAAAACAGATTTCATTTGAAAAAATTGCGTCAGCGATTTACTTTTCTTTTTCAGCAACTTTTTTCCTTACATCGGCGGCATTCCGGGCATTCCGCCCGGCATTCCTCTGCCCGGAGCAAGGTCTGCTTGCTTTCTGGAGGCAATAACATCATCAATTCTGAGAATCATAATGGTTGCTTCTGTGGCGGCATTGATGGCTTGTGTTTTAATTCTGAGCGGCTCAATGACGTCGTTTTTGTACATATCTTCGACTTTGCCGATATAAACGTTCAAACCGGCATTCTTGTTGCCTTGTTCGTGAGCGGCTTTTAATTCGGCGAGCATGTTGATCGGGTCAAGACCGGCATTCTCGGCAAGGGTCTGCGGGATGATTTCAAGCGCTTCGGCAAATTTGGAAACAGCAAGCTGCTCTCTGCCGGAAAGGGTTGCCGCATATTCATGAAGGCGAAGAGAAATTTCAATTTCCGGAGATCCGCCGCCGACGACAACTTTTTGGTCTTCGATGGCAACACCGACAACACGTTTGCCGTCTTCAACAGCGCGGTCAAGTGCGTCAACAACTTGTTCGGTACCGCCGTGAAGGAAAAGAGAAACATTCTTTGTTTCCGGACATTTTGTCACATAAATCATTTTGGAACCTGTGGTTTCTTTTTCAGAAACAAGACCCGCAGAACCAAGCTCTGCTGTGGTGATTTCATCAATGTTTGTAATGATTTTGGCAGTTGTCGCTTCAGAGAGGCGATTCATGTCGCTTTCTTTAATGCGGCGGGCGGCAAGAATGCCGGCTTTTGCCAAATAATATTGTGCCAAATCGTCAATGCCTTTTTGACAAAAGACGACATTTGCACCGGAATTGATAACCTTGTTGATGATTTCTTTAAGCATGGCTTCTTCTTGTTCAATGAAGCTGAGCATTTGGTCAGGAGAAGTAATTTTAATTTCAGATTTGGTTTCTGTTTTCTTGTATTCAATCGCCGCACTTAAAAGCAAAATTTTTGCGTTTTCGATCTTTGTCGGCATATTCGGATGAACACGTTCTTTGTCAATAATAACACCGTCAATGAGTTCGGAATCATCAATGCTGCCGCCGGCTTTCTTCTCGATTTTGATTTTTTCGGTGTCGGCAATAATTTTTCCATGAGCATCAACCTTAACAATAGCGCGAACAGCGCTGACAATTAAGTTAGATAATTTTTCTTTGTGTGATTCTGAGCCTTTGCCTGTAATCGCTGTCGCAGCGATCTTTTTGAGGGTTTCAATATCGTCAGAAGAGACATCTAATGCAATTCCCTGAACAAGTTCTTGAGCTTTTTCACAAGCCAATCTGTAGCCGGCTGAAATAATTGTCGGGTGAATTCCCGCTTCTAAAAGCTCTTCGGCGTTTGCAAGAAGCTCCCCTGCTAAAACTGCCGCCGTTGTTGTTCCGTCGCCGACTTCTGCATCTTGTGTCTTTGAAATTTCAACGATCATTTTTGCAGCCGGATGCTCAATGTCCATTTCTCTTAAAATGGTGGCGCCGTCGTTTGTAACAATCACATCACCCATCGAATCGACAAGCATTTTGTCCATTCCCTTTGGTCCGAGTGTTGTTCTGACAGCTTCTGCAACTGCCTTTGCAGCCATAATATTGTTGTTTTGAGCATCAGAACCTCTTGTTCTTTTGCTGCCTTCACTTAAAATAAAGATAGGTTGTCCCATTTGTCCTGACAATCTAAAATCCTCCTGGTTTTTTTAAAATGAAACTGAATGAATAAAACGGCAAACAAATTTGCCAATTTTGATTTTTCACAAAATGCCCGATTGAATCATCTCAAGACGGATCATTTCATGCCTCTGTTACATCAGATTTGGAATTAATGAATGTCAACGCTTCTATATAAAAGTTGCCGTAAAGAAAACAAACAAAATGACAAGAAGAGACAGAAAAGAGAAGAGATAAAAGAATCAAATGAAATACTTTTTATATCCTTTATTTTTTGTCGGGTGAAATCCGACGGACTCATAAAACTTGCAAGCACCTTCTCGCTCTGTGTCAGTGACAAGAATGGCATATCTGCAGCCCTTTATTACGGATTGTTTTTCCAATTCTTCAAAGAGTAATTTGGCGATTCCTTTTCTCCGGTATTTGGGATCAACAACCATATTTTCGACCACTAAAAATGGTTTGCACGTACCATATAATTCGTCACACACAATTCCCATTATAGAGCCGACAAGTTCAGCGCCTTCAACGGCACAAAGAAAAATATAAGACGGATTGTTTTGCAAATCACAAAATTTTCGTTCCATTTCCTCGACATCAGATTCTTCATTCCAAAAATGACGGTTCAATTTTGCTAAAGACGCCATATCGCCGATTTCAAGAGTTCTTATTTCCACATCAACACCGCCGATTTCAAGATTTTTTATTTCCATATCAGCACTGCTGATTTCAAAATTTTTTATATCTGCATCAACCTTGCGATTTCAAAATGTTTTATTCATCATCGGATGATTCATTTGAAACATCTTCCGCTTTTTCAACCTTTAATTTAATAACACGCTGGTCATCTGCCTCTAAAACGGTAACGGTCAAATTTTTGTATGTGAAAAATTCATCAACTTTTGGAATGCGTTCAAAAACATCCAACGCCCAGCCGCCGACCGTATTGTAATCGCATTCAAAATCCTTGTGATCAATATCAAGATACTCAAAAAACCTGTAAACATTGCAGTTGCTGCTGACTTCATAAATATGATCGCTGACAGGAACAATTTCTTTGACCACTTCATCATATTCGTCCCAAATTTCACCGACCAATTCTTCCAAAATATCTTCCATGGTGACAATCCCTTTGGTGCTGCCGTAATCATCGACAACAACCGCAAAATGACTTTTTGACAAACGAAAATCTGACAAAATTTGAGAAATAGGCCTTGTCACATAAACAAATTTGCAAGGCTTCATCAAATCTTTTAAAACGATTTCTTTTCCCGTCGCGACGCGTGTTAAAACATCTTTCACATTCACAATGCCCAAAATGTTGTCAATGCTGTGTTTGTAAACAGGCATTCGTGTAAACCCTTCATCAATAATCTGTTTCAGAAGAGAATCAATATTATCATCAATATTGAGTCCCACAACATTAACACGCGGCGTCATAACCTCTTGAACCGTCGTATCGCCAAAATCCAAAGCCGATTGAACCAAATCACTTTCATGTTCTTCCAAAACGCCTTCTTCTTCAATCGATTCAATGACATACTTCAATTCATCTTCTGTCATCGTCGGTCGCTCTTCAGCATCTTTTTTACTAAACAAGCCGATTATTTTCACAATCAAATAAACCACGGGCGATAGAACAAACATTAAAAAACGGACAATATCCACAAAAGCCATAGACAGTTGATCTGCCTTTGTTTTCGCAATACTTTTGGGAATGACTTCGCAAGCAATCAAAATAACGAGCGTCAACACAATCGTTGAAACTGCAGCAGCCGTTTCCGCCGGAAAAAGCTGAGCGAATAGGATGGTTGCAACTGACGCCGCTCCGATATTAACAACATTATTACCGGTCAAAATGGCTGCCAAAAACTTGTCATAATTTTCTGCAACTTTTAAAACCTTCTTTGCACGCAAGTTCCCATCGTCAGCCATTGTCTTAAAGCGGATCCTGTTAAAGAATGAAAAAGCGGTCTCCGTTGCAGAAAAGAAGAAAGAACACATCAATAAAAGAGCAATCAGAATATACCAATAAAAATTAGGGATGTCCATATCTTGAAATTCCTCAATAAACACAAGTCATGTGCTTTTTATACAAAAATTATAAAATGCATATAAATCACATATCATATAAACATATTTAAATTATGAGATAAAAACTCAAAAGGAGAGAATATAATGGCAGAGCTGCCCGAAATCACAAAACTTGCCGGACAAATGAAAGAGACTCTGTGCGGTAAAACGGTTAAAACCATTGATCTTCTTCAAGAAAAATGTGCCAATATCCCGCCCGATGTTTTTCACAAACGAGCCGCAGGTGCAAAAATTACGAACGTGTATCATAAAGGAAAATGGATTATCACGTCACTTGACAATGGAGAACATATTCTTTTGTCGCTTGGCATGGGCGCAGATATTTTGTATTTTGAAAAGAAAAAGAAGACAGGGCTGCCGGAAAAATATCAAGTCAAAGTTCTCTTTGCCGATGGCAGCGGATATACTGCCCGTTTTTGGTGGTTTGGCAAATTTTTGCTTGTCTCGGAAGATGAGCTTTCGTCAGAGCCAAACACGAAAAATATTGCAATTGACCCGTTTGATGAAAGATTTACACTCGAATATTTTTCATCACTCTTAAAAGGCAAAAAAACACAAATTAAAGCTTTTCTTATGGATCAAAAAAATATCGGTGGCATTGGAAATATGTATATGCACGACATTTTATTCAAGGCGCGTTTGCATCCCCAAAAGAAAATATCCGACATGAGCGAAAAGGAAATAAAACTCTTGTATAACAGCATAATCGAAGTATTAAATTTTTCACGCAAGAAAGGCGCGTTTTCATATGAAAGCGATTTTTTTGGCCAAAAAGGCGGGTTCACTGTAGATGATTTCCTTGTCGGATATAAAGAAAACGGCATATGTCCGGTATGTGGCGAGAAGATTGTATCCATCAAAACAGGCAGCACTTCTACGTTTATATGTCCTGCCTGTCAAAAAGGAGAATGAAATTTGTGAATCGTCCAATCTTTTATATGCCTTTACAACGAAAGATGAGGAAAATGAGGAAGAAATAATGGACCTAATGGATATAATAATAAAAATGGGCATTTTCATCGGCGCTTTTGCCTACATCACAATTCTCTACCTTACCCTGCGCGATCTGAGAATTTTCAGGCGAACAGGTTATTCTTCATATCGAAAGGGCGCCTTTAAAGGAATCATCGCATCGACACTCGTTTTAATCGGCGCATTATTGACACCGAGTTTTTATGTTGCAGGTCTTGGTCTTGTTTTTCTTGGTGTAATGGTCAATCAAAAAGGAAGAAGAGAACAAGTTTTCACGACAGCCAAAGCATTGGACAGATTCCTCGGAAAAACGGACATCGTTCGAACCAAAGAAGAAATCTATGAAGAATACTTAAAACAACAAGATGAGAAAAATCGCTTGGAACAACAAAAACAGCATGAGAAAAAATTTGAAAAAAATGAAAAGTAACAGAGAAGGGACTCTGTTTTCTTTTTTTATGATTATTTATTTTTTATTTGAAGATTTTTCCGAATCAAGAGGCATTTTCCGTCTTTTTGACGATGTCTGCAATCTCTTCTTTTAATGATTCGGGAATGCCTTCAATGCCGGCGCTGAGAAAACCCCGAACAATTAATCCGGTGGCTTCGCCTTCTGAAAGACCGCGTGTCATTAAATATTCCACTTGATCTCTGGCAATTCGCCCGATGGATGCTTCATGCGTCATTTCAACGTCAAGCGCATTGGCTTCAAGCGCAGGAATGGCTTTTTGCTTGCCGTTTTCGTTCATCACAAGACCGTTACATTCCAAATGCCCGTAAACATTCGGAGCGTTTGCAACGATATCGCCGCGGGAAATCACTTCGCCGCCAAGTGTTAATGTACGGGACAAAATTTCTGTTTTCGTATTTTGTGCATTCAAAAATACGCGGCTGCCCAAATCTAAAAGGGCGCCCGGGTGCGCCACAGCAATTGTATTAAAGTAAGCGCTTGCACCCTCGCCTTCCAAATAAGCGGCCGGATTGGCTTGAATGGTATGTGCCGGCTTTAAACAGACATAATTATTAATCAACTGACCGTTTTCTTCGATGCGGGCTGCCGTTCTCGGGCGCACCTCAACCGATTCATCCCAATCATGAATCATGCTAAACGTCAGCTTGCCGCCTTTTTTAATGTAAATTTCCGTGACGCCGACGTGAAGAGCGCGTTTCACATTATCGTGCGTGACGCAGCCCGTGATAATTTCAAGCGTGGCACCTTCTTCAACAATAATAATGTTGTGAACTGTTTGAATAGATTTTTCGGTGCCGATCATCAAACAAGATTGAACGGGTTCGCCGGCATCGACGTTTGGAAGAACGCGGATGAAATAACCATCAGAATCCTCCACATAACTTTTTGCCGTATATTTGTCGGTTTTCGGATCCACCAGCTTCCAATAATAATCATTCAGCCAGTCGTGTTTTTTAAAAGCCTCCTTTATCGGCATGAGTTCAAGACCGTCAACCACAGAAGAGTGATGGGATACCTTGTTGTTGTACATCAAAAAGTTACCGCTCTTGTTTTGACCATCGGGCGTGATGCCGACACTGTTCAAAGATTTTTGAACCATAGAATCCAAATCCGTGAGCCGATCCACTCTCACCGCATCATCCGGAATTTGGAATTGTTTTAAATCCACATAACCGCCATAAAGCGGTTCTTTTTCCAAAAACTTTGAGACATTTTCAACTGTTTCATTCTCAACAGTTTTTTTGGAAGTTAAAGGTTTATCAGATTCAGTTTGCATTGAATACACTCCTCGTATCCTTGTGTTTTGATATCTTTCAACATTCGATTCGGGTTGCCGGAACACATAATTGTGCCGTTGCACATGATGTATGCTTTGTCGGCGTTTAAGTATTCCAAAATTTCGCCTGTATGCGTAATGATGAGCGCAGAATTGCGATTTTGGTCTTTGGACTGGCAGATCTTGTCACACAGCAAATCTCGAATCGTGTTTCCGATCTGCGTCATATTGACAGGATCAACCCCCGACTCAGGCTCATCCAGCAAATAAAATTCAGGGCGCTGGATGCTTAATTGAAGCAGCTCGGATCGTTTGATTTCGCCGCCGGAAAAGCCGACGTTGATATCGCGTTCTAAAAAGCGTTCCATATCAATTGAGCGTGCCGTCTCTTCCAAATTTAAAGGTTTGTTGTCGCCAAGCTCCAAAAGTTCTCGAAGCTTAACGCCGATAATATTTGGCGGGCGCTGAGTCATAATGCCGAGGCCTAACTTTGCGCGTTCATCAATCGGCATATCCGTAATATCTTTTCCTTTGAAATAGATATGACCGGATGTTACTTTGAAATTGCCAAATCCTATAATTGTACTTAGGAGAGCGGATTTTCCGGCGCCGTTTGGTCCGAATAGAATGGTCGTTTCGCCCTTTTCAACCGTCAGATTGACGTTTTTTAAAAGCGGGCGTCCGGCGACCTCCACAAACAAATTTTCAATATCTAGCATGATTTTATCTCCGAAATTAAATTGGATAATGATCAATTTTAAGAGTTTCACATATAAAAGATGAGAGTATCCATATTATCGTCAAAATAAAAATTGACGGCACAATTTTTCCGAGACGGATGGAAACGAATTGAGAGGATAAAATTCCGGCGACATTTTTCCAAGGCATAAATCTGTTTTTTGCATTAAATTGTGAAAACAGTGGCGTTTAAATAAACAGCAATAACATAAACGAAACTGATCACAAAAAGGAAACATCCGAAAAACACAATATCTCTTTTTTGAATTTTTAATTCATGAAGATGAGTGCGTCCGACGCCGGTATACCCTCTGTTTTTCATTGCCATTGAAACGACGTCCGAAAAATTCATAACGGATCGTATGAGGCAAACCGCAATCAGCGAAGTTCCTTTTATCGGATGTTTTGAAAAGACAAACGCGCGTGACCTTGCTGAATCAATCACTTGAGACGAGGCGGAAAGCAAAAGCGGAATGAATTGAATCATTAATAATGCCATCAAAGCAACATCATTTGATGTTAAATGAATCCATTTCAATGGCAGCGGCTTAACCATTTTTTCAATGCCCTGAATGAGCGCCGATTGTTTTGTTGTCAAAATCATCAAAGACGAAAACAAAATCAAAAGAATGAATTTGAGTGCCAGCCCGATGGCGGAAACAAAACTGTAAATGTTGGGGGATAAGGATAAAAAATCCCACGGCAGCAAATTGGGCTTTTTAATGCCATCCGATTCATATGGCAAATGATCTAAAACAGAATCAACCGTACCGGCAACGTCCGAAAAAATAATCGCCGGCGTAAACAAAAATTGGAATACAAAAAGAATCCCGACAAAAAATAAGAGTGGTCGGACTGCAAAAAGACAGCGTCTTAAAGAAATGCGGCAAAAGGCGGCGATTCCGACAAACAAAAACAAAATAAAAAACAAATTCCAGATGTAATGCGTTTGAAAAATAAGAAGGCTCAAAACCATTAAAGAAACGATTTTTACACGCGGATCCGCTTTGTGAAAAAAAGAGCTCCCGTCAACATAAGATAAAGGTTTTTTATTCAAAAATATCTCCTTCTTAACTTCCCTTGCTTTTTATTTTTCTTTGCTTTTTTCTGTCTCTTTTTTTTATTTCATTTATCAACATTTTTCAGCAATTTTAACAATTCTTTTGCAGCATCATTCGGATCTGAAACAGCCCCCAAAACATCTATGTTTTCTTTTTGAAGAATCCGCATCAATTTTGTAATATCGGGAAGCGGATACTTATCGGAATAAATGTACTCAAGTGCCGTCCCGTCAAAAGAAACGGAACCTTGATCAAAAACAATAATCCGATCTGCTTTTAAAATATCTTTTGGATTATGGCTGATGAAGATGACGGTTTTTTGACGCTCTCTTAATGTGTCAATAATTTTTAAGACACGGCTTTCCGAAAAATGATCCAGCATAGAAGTCACTTCGTCTAAAACAATACACTCCGGATCCATCGCTAAAACGCCGGCAATTGCCGCAGCCTGAGCTTCTCCACCGCTTAATGTAGCAGGATCATGATTTGACAATGATGTGAGATGAACCGCCGATAAAGCATCATCGACCCTCTTTTTAATTTCTAAACGAGGAAGTCCCAAATTTTCCGGACCAAAAGCCACATCATCTTCAACAGTATCGCCGACAAACTGAAGATACGGATTTTGAAAAACAATGCCCACTTGCCGGTGAATAAAAGCAGCATTTTTCTTTTCTTTCGTATCTTTTCCAAAAACAAAGAGTTTTCCGGATGTCGGTTTTAAAAGACCGTTCAAATGATAAGCAAATGTTGATTTGCCAGAACCATTTAAACCGACAATGATTGTGAATTCGCCCTCATAAATTTTCAGAGAAATGTTTTTTAAAACAGGCTCTCCATCAGGATAATGAAAAGACAAATTCTCCGCTTCAAAAACGATCTTTTTTATTTGGGGAGAATATGACGTCATCTCTTCCTGATATTGTGCCGTTATCTCTTCTTGAGAGTGTACCAAATTGTTAAAAAAGTCCACAGCCGTCATCTCTTATCGCTTTCATTGGGGGGAAGTGTATTAAAGTTGTATTTTTTAAGCAAAAACGTGGAGGCGGCAGCTACCGCAATAGATTTTAGAAAATCTCCGATGATAAAAGGCAAAAACCCGGCAGTAATTGCCATCCAAATGTCAAAAGATGTAAAAACCATCATATGAAGCGTCCCGATTCCAAGAATCATCAAACTTCCCAAAACAGCCAACGCAAGAATTGAGATAAATGTTTTTTTGACCTTGCCGCTCAAATAACCGATCACGATTGCAACAATCACAAAAGAATAAACATACCCGCCCGACGGACCCAAAAGAATGCCGGGGCCGCCCGGACCGCCTGAAAAAACCGGAAAGCCGATGAATCCGACCAAAATGTAAATTAAAATCGATATTGTTCCCCACTTATATCCCAAAAGGACAATGGAAAGCAAGACAAAAAATGTTTGGAGAGTGATTGGAACCGGCGGGACAGGNATTCTAATATAAGCGCCAACAGCGACCAAAGCCGCAAAAAGAGCCGCCAAAACCATTTTCTTTATTTTGACGTCATCTTCATCGTATATTTGAGACATAAATTAACCCGCATTTTTTTAAAAATCAAGTTCGGTTGTCGGTGATTTAAGAAATTATTCAAATTCAAAATTTATCAGTTAATTTTAAAAAATTATTCAAATTCAAGATTCATCAGCCGATTTTTTGGTTTAATGTAAACCTTTTATTTTTATAAGGTAAACAATTAAGTCATATTAATAGGTTTTTAATAAGTTTTCAATCCGTTTTTGATCATCTTTGAGAAGTTTTACACGAAAAGTAAGACGACACGAAAAGTAAGACGACACGAAAAGTAAGACGACACGAAAAGTACCTATAAAATACACACGAAAAATACCTATAAAATACAATACAAACATGCATTAATTCTATCGCCAATTTTATCCGAGTAAAAAAATTGCAGGTATTCAAATGATAATCAAAAAAATTATTTTATTCACATTTGCAGTCATTTTGCTTTTATCGTTATGCGGGGCAGCCGCAGCTGCCATTGAAATCAACAGCGAGGATGATTTTAAAAATGAAGTGAGGTATTGGAATTCAAACCTGCATTTAAATGAATCATACATATTGAATTGCGATATCAACATGTCAAATGTGACAGATTTTAAGCCAATCGGAACGCTTTCCAATCCGTTTACAGGAACATTTGACGGCAATAATCATACAATTTCAAACCTCGCCATTGCAACCAAGAGCAGGAACTATACCGGCTTGTTCGGCTGCGCTGACGGTGCCGAACTTAAAAATATCGCTTTGGAAAATGTCAGCATCAAAGAATTAACACATATCGGTATGCTTCTTGGATTTGGAGAAAATATAATCATTGAAAATTGTTCCGCGTCCGGATTTATTGACGGATCAAATAATGTCGGCGGACTTGTCGGTTCTGTTTCAGGAAAGATTTCAAACAGTTATACTCAAGGCGATGTCACCGGAAACAACGAAGTCGGCGGTCTTGTGGGTTCTGTTTTTGGAACAGCTTCCAGCATTTCAAACAGCAATGCTTCCGGAAATGTAAACGGAACAGATTATATCGGCGGGCTTGTCGGCAGCAATTCCGGAGATATCNCAAATTGTTATGCNNCCGGAAATGTTAAAGGACTGGATTATGTCGG
>WRNK01000020.1 GCA_009776675.1 Methanimicrococcus sp. | reverse complement strand
CTTCTTCTCCGACGTCGCACTGTGTTCCATCCGGACGCAAAAGGTGGATGTCATATCCTGCCACAGGTTTTCCCATGGAACCGGGTTTTGGCGTCATCCACGGAAGCGTGGCAATACACACAATCACTTCAGTCTGCCCAAAGCCTTCCATCAAAGAAAGCCCCGTAAATTCCTTGAACCTGTCATAAACCTCAGGATTGAGCGGCTCGCCGGCAACTGTACAATATTGAAGAGTACTGAAATTGTATTGGCTCAAATCTTCTTTGATAAGGAAGCGATAAATCGTCGGCGGCGCACAAAACGTCGTCACGCCGTATTTTGCTACTTTCTCAAGCATGTTTTTGGCATCAAATGAATCAAAATCATAAATAAAAACAGCGGTTCCTAAAATCCATTGGCCATACATTTTTCCCCAGACACATTTTGCCCAGCCGCTGTCGGCCATTGTGTAGTGAAGACCCTCATCTTTGACATTTTGCCAGTAGCCGGCTGTAATAATGTGTCCCAGCGGATAAGCGTATGTATGCGCAATCATTTTTGGGAGGGCCGTTGTTCCCGAAGAGAAGTAATAAAACATCTCATCTGAAATCGATTCTGCCTCTGCGCCCGTCGAGCGGACAAAGTTTTCAGATGCGTTTTCAAATTCACTATTAAAATCAATCCAGCCCGAAGTTCCGGCTGAGCCCTTGCCGACGATGAATTTTTTAAAGTCCGATTTCTTTAATCGATTGAGTGCTTCGTCAAATTCAACATCCAGACCGCTTTCAGGCAAACTGATAACAGCAATAGCACTTGATTTCTCTATACGGTAGATAATATCTCCGACTTTAAGCATATGTGTCGCCGGAACAGCAATCGCTCCCAATTTGTGAAGCGCAGGCAGACAAATCCAAAATGTATAGTGACTCTTAAGCGTCAAAATAACGACGGATCCTTTTTTAATCCCGTATTTTCTAAGAACATTGGCGGCTTTGTCCGTTGCGGTTTTTAACTCCTTAAAAGTCATTGTTTTTTCATTGTCATGGTCATCACACCAAACAAAAGCGATTTTTTCGGGATATTCCTTTGCGTATCGGTCAATCACATCATAGGCGAAATTGAAGTCTTTTGGAATGTTGATTTTAAACGACGTTTTGAAATCCTCATAAGAATCAAAGGATGTTTTTGGAACAAAATGATGAATCAGATTACTCATAAAAGTCTCTCACGGTAGAATAATTAAAGGATAATTGCTAAAAAGTGGGCCGGTTCTTGATTTAGTGCCTTCATTGCGTGCGGATAGCTTGAATCAAAATAAATGGAGTCTCCCGCATTTAGAATAATTTCATTGTTATGAATGTATATTTTCATGCTTCCCTTAAGCATGTAGTTGAATTCTTGGCCCGAATGAGAATGAAGTGCAGGTTCCTCTTCTTTTGGTTCCGCAATGACATAAAACGGTTCAATTTTTTTCTGAATCATTTTTTCTGCCAGAGATTGATATTTGTATTGGCTGCGCCTTTCAACTTGAACACCCATGCCTGCGCGGGTGACTGTGAATATACTCATACGCGGGGCTTCTCCCGTTAAAAGCAGTGATAAGTCCACTTTGAAAAAATTTGCAATTTCAAAAAGTTCACTGGCGGGGATATCTGCTTCCGCGTTTTCATATTTTAAGTATGTCTCAACTGAAATATTCAAACCTGCGGCGACCTCTTCAGGCAGTATATCCGAAACATCTCGAAGTTCTTTAATGCGGTTTGCGATTTCAATAATTTTTTCTTGCATAGAAAGCACCAATTTATGTTTAATGATAAAAATCTTTTCCCATTTTCAATCAAATGCAACCGGCATATTTTTGCTTAATAGCCCACATCATTTTTTAAATAGTTGACCGGCAAATACGACGGATAGCTGCGGCGGTTTAATTCTTCTGTTGCCATTCTTCTGTGTTCTGCAAATGATAACTTAAATACTGCCATAACGATACCGGTAGCATCTGTTTGTTTAATTTCAATATCTTTTTTCATTGAAACTAAGTGAAGCATATTGGTTGTTGCCGGCGTATTCACAGATCTGAGCCGATTAATGGCAGATACGGCTTCTTTGTGAATAATGACCGGCGCATTTTCAGCACTGTCAAAGCTATAAACAAATCCGATGGCTTTGATGAATGTATTTAATACCGCTTTGTCAAATCCGACCAAGTCCGCAATTCCTTTCAGCATCGTTTCGGAGTAATCGAGTGTGTACCCGACTCCGTATGCGTCGTAGATCTTTTTAATCGACCATTCAACGATGTCTGCCAAATCTGCGGGACCAAGAATCGCCATAACTTCTGTCGGCGTGTCCACATTTTTTTGAACGCAGTGATCAAGCATTTTTTTTGCCAAAAAAGGAACCGCTGTATATTTGGCGCAGTACAATTTCATGATGCGGGCAATATGCGGAAATGCCGGCAAACCCGCTTTTTCATAAAGAAGCTTCTCATTCTCCAAATAAATCGGCAAAAGCTCAGAACAGATGCGTGGTCCTTCTTCTTTCATATATGCCATACACTTGAAAGCGCATATGATTGCTTTTTGCGGACCATTTTGAGCATACCATAAAATAAGCGGACGCGATTGTTTTTCAATGCGGCCAAAATATTTCATTCCGCGCTCCTCCGTCAGATTGGATGTGGCGTGAACCAAAATCAACCAAATCAAATCCAGATGTTCGGCAGTGACTTCCGGAGCCTTTTCAAGGACTTCCAATGTATGTGAGCGGGAGGATTCATCTTCTATAATTGCCTTTTCAAGAAGAGAATGCACATTTTGATCATTTTCCGCCAATAAGATAGCGATTTTAATCGCACGCTTCTGAACCTGCGAATTAAAGTCAAACAAATGCGCCTTTAATTTTGGAATATTGGGCTTCAAACGGTCTTTTAACTCCAATATCGCTTTCATTGCGGCATCGCCCAGAGGATACAAATCCAGCATTTCATACAAAGCGTTTGAAACCGGTGTTAAATCTCCATCAATGAGAGGAATCAAACCCAAAGAAATTTCAGCAAATCCTGATTCCCGTGTCAAAAGAGATGCCAATATCGGAAGAGTTGTTGGTCGCAATTTAATTTTTTCCAAATATGGCAAAATTTTCTTTTTCGTTTCCAAATCGCCGTCTTTTAAAACTTCTTCAAAGAACGTATAGCTGTTTTCATAGACATAAATTGGAAGAGACGCCGAATCAAACGAAATCCCTTCCGGAGCGTTTATGAGCGCTTTAATGACATTTTGGCACGAGTTCGCCGGAATTTCAGATTGGCAAAGAATCAAATAAAGATTTGTTGCGGTTTGCAAATATCTTTTAGATTGGTCAGTCAGAGGAACAGTTTTTTCAAAGTTTTCGATGACAAACGGCACAAGATCTTTGCCGCCGGCCATTAAATACTCCGCACCTGCTATCATTTTATCTTCTCTGCCGGACCCTAACATCTCCATCGCCTTTTGCGGCGCCATTTCCGAATTGAACAATCCCATCTTTTACTCCTCTCGACCAACCGTTTGTTTTACACACTTTTACGAAATTTGCACATTTTTACGAAATTTTACACAATATTGAAGGTTTATCCTTTTATTGTGAAATATTTTATTATAAAAAATTTCGTTCCTATAATATTTTATTCATCTTTTATGTGAACTCATTTATCCTTTCTTTTTTGTGAAATATTTGTGAGCGCGCTCAGCAGCGACTGTAATTAAATCAATGCAAGCTTCAACATCGTTTAAGTCTGCGACTTCAACGGGCGAGTGGATATATCGGGTGGCAACACTGACGGTTCCTGTCGGAATGCCGTCTTTTGTCAGGTGAATGGCAGTTGCATCTGTCGTTCCGCCCTCTCCGACATTGAGCTGAATCGGAATGTCATCTTTTTCGGCAGATTCGCGTATCCACTTCGTGACGCTTGGATGCGCAATGATGCCGCGCCCCGAAGCATCGGCAATGATCACAACGGGACCTTTTCCAATTTCAAGAGGCGATTCCACTTTTGAAATTCCCGGATGATCTCCCGGAATTGTTGTATCAAGAGCTAAAGCGACATCCGCATCAATTGCAAAAGCGGCGGTACGAGCGCCTTTTAATCCGACTTCTTCTTGAACGGTTCCGACAGCGCAAATGGAGGCTTTGACATCCTTTCCCTTGAGGCGGCGCATGGCTTCAATCATCACAACCACACCAATTCGGTTGTCAAAACATTTGCCGGTGACTCGGTTGTTGATTAATTTTCTAAATTCACGGTCACTTGAAATATATGTTCCTGGTTCAATCCCAAGTTTTTTGGCATCTTCTGCGTTTTTGGCGCCGACATCAATAAACATGTCTTTTTGTTTCACCGGCGTTTTGGCATCTTCAGGCGTCATGACATGCGGCGGCTTGGAACCAATCACACCGTACACATCGCCGGCTTTGCCGTGGACAACCACACGCTGATTCAAAAGCGTTTGATCAAACCAGCCGCCAATGGTTGCAAATTTTAAAAAGCCGTTGTCATCAATATATTTAACCATCATGCCGATTTCATCCATATGTGCCGCCAGCATAATCGTCGGACCGGTCGGAGAACTGCCTTTTCGGACAGCGATTAAATTTCCAAGAACGTCGAATTTAATTTCATCGACACAATCTTTTAAATCCTCCTTTAAGAGTCGGCAAATTTCAGTTTCATTACCGGAAACGCCGTGGGCGTTTGAATATTTTTCAAGAAGCAAAGAAATGCTGTCAAATGATGGTTGTGTGTTTGTCAAATGAATCCCTCTAAATCAGTTTGGCTTATGCTTGATTCAATTCATTAAATATTGAGCAAATATTGAATAAATATTGGAAAAGTCGGAATATAAATTTTATTCATATTCCGATTGTGTTTTTTAAAATTAAAGATATTTTTCAAGTTCCCATAAATGAACATGTTTTGAGTAATCTTCCCATTCTTTGGCTAATGTTTGAACTAAAGAGGCTGAAATGTTTTCTCCAAGAATGTGTTTTAAAAAGTCGTCTTTTTTAAACTCTTCGATCGCTTCAGACAATGTTGTTGGAAGTGTTCCGGCAGATAATGCCGCCTTTTCATCATCCGAAAGGTTGCCGGATTCGAGATTCGACGCGTATACAACCTCTGTTGAATTTTCAATTCCTGCAATTCCCGAAGATAACAAAACCAATAAGGAGAGATAAGGATTGCATGTAGAATCTGCATTTTGTATTTCAATTTTAGTTAAGCGCCCGCGTGAAGACGGCAGACGAATCAACGAGTATCGGTCGGCGTCCGACCAAGAAATATAATACGGTGCCTTTCCTTTATGTGCAATTCGTTTGTATGAATTCACGGTCGGGTTTGTCACGGCGCAAATTCCGCGAATATGACTGAATATGCCTCCGATAAATCTGTGTGCTTTCTCAGAAATCATCATGTCTTTTCCGGGATGATAAAACTCATTGAATTCATTTTTCATTAAAACAAATCCAAAAGAGGTTGTTAATCCTTCCGTGCTTATCAGAGGCTTTGGCATAAACGATGCATATAAACCATAGCGCTGGGCAGCATTTTGTATTATGTATTTCAATGTCATGATGTTGTCCGCTATTCGAAGAACACTGCTTTCTTTGAGGACAACGGTAAACGGCCCGTTTTGGTCGTTTTTAAACATTGATGAGATTTCAATGTCTGCGCTCATCAAAAATTGGAGAACGTCTCTTTTAAACTTCTCCATTTTTGCAACTGTTTCAGCATCCATAGGCTCTGTAAAATCTCTTTGTTCTGTGAAATTTTGCGGTGACAAAGCCTTTTTTCGTGTTTCTGCACTAAATAAATAAAAACTAATCGAGGCTGACACGGAAAATATGTATCCGGCTTGGAATATTTTTCGGACAAACAGCTTTAAGGCATTTCTGGCACATCCGTCAAAGGTTTGCCCGTCCGAATGCATTAATTCGCAAATAATTCTCCCAAACGAAACGGAGCCTATGCCATCACTTATAATTGAAAATGTGCGTATGTCCGGCTTGAGTATTAAATCCACACTGACAGTTTTGAATGAGCTGACAATTGAATTTTCAAAGGGTACTCCTTTTGACAGCGCAATTCCAAGAAGAGACAACGGTACATCTAATTCTTTAAAAGCTCCGCCCGTGTCTGAAAATTGAAATTTGACAAAATCGATATGGTGCTCATCCGCAGCTTCTAAAATTTCCTCAATCGTATTAAACTGAACCATAAAAATCAAACTCTGAATTACAAAAACAATAATATTCGTTTCCCATTTTTTAAGAACAAAACGTTTTGTTACAAAAATGAAAAACAATTCATACAAGTTAAAAAGAATGGTAATTCAAGTATAAATTGATATGTCAATAATATGCTAAAAAATAGAAAATACGTTTAAAATAAAAAATATACCAATAATATTCAAAAAAATAAAAAATGTAAAAAAGAAAGGAATGCCTTTCTCTTACACAAATTTAATTCCGGCGTGGCGCAATTCTTTATTCATCTTGGACACATTTAGAAGAAGCGGTGTAATCGGTTCGGTCAATGCCGCCGCTTCCAAGGGTCCGACATCAATTGGTTTTAATCCCGGAATATCTGACACCAGCTGCATAACAAAATCTTTGGTTTGTTTGTTGTTGCCGCAAACAGCAATATCTAAGTCCATTTCTTTGTCAAAATCCTCCAAACGTTTGGCAGAAACGTTATGGAAAGATGCCACCAAATCAATTCCCGGCGGAAGCATGGCTTGGATTTCTTTAGCAGCGCTGCCTGCCTTTGGAACAGCATAACAGAAGTAGTCGGCATTGTATTCTTCCGGATCCACATCAATTCTAACAGGTTCTGTTCCCATATTCAA
This sequence comes from Methanimicrococcus sp., assembly GCA_009776675.1. Next base: position 4,991 of record WRNK01000020.1, on the reverse strand, counting down.
ATAGCAGCGGTCTTTAATCATAGGGACGACAACGGACAAAACCACTTGGTTTTTGCATAACGCTGGTTTGATATGCGCCATAACATCCGAAAGCTGATCATATCGAATTGCAATGACAACAATATCTGCAGCTTCCGCAGCTGCCTTATTTTCATCGCCGGTGATTTTTGCAGGAAGAGATCGGGATTTTAAAAAATCCGCATATTCAGAAGCGGCTGCAGAAGCCTTATCTTTTTCTCTTGATCCAACGATCACATCATGTTTTTGCCCCCAACGAAGAGCAAATCCTTTCCCAATATTTCCTGTTCCACCTAGTATCGCAATTTTCATGATTTATCACCTTTCGGTAATTTTGACTAAATCAAAGACCTATATAAAGGAATTGCTCGAAAAAAGAATGGGTAAACATTGCAATGGATGGCGGTTTGTTCATTATAATCCAGTTTCTAATCGGAAAAAGAATAGAGAGAAAAAAGAATAGAGAGAAAAAAGAATAGAGAGAAAAAAGAAAAGAGAGAGAAAAGAACAGAGAGAAAAGAGCAGAGAGAAAAGAACAGAGAGAAAAGAATAGAGAAAAAAGAAAAGAGAGAAAAGAATAGAGAGAAAAGAACAGAGAGAAAAGAATAGAGAGAAAAAAGAAAAGAGAGAAAAGAAAAGAGAAAAAAGAACAGAGAGAAAAGAAAAGAGAGAAAAGAATAGAGAGAAAAGAAAATCAAAAAAGAAAACAAAAAAATAAACGACGATTTATCTCGTCATTTATTTTTTAATTTCAAAAGTTTGCAGCAATTCTTCTTTAACGGCTGCTGCGATTACGGTAATCTCATCTTTATTGACCCATGCCGAAATTTCAAGATCGGCTGTTGCATCTGTTATGTTTGAAATGTATATTTTTGGTTCGGGGTTTTGAAGGATTTTTGAGTTTTTGTATAAAACACCCAAAACGGCTTTTACGGTTCCTTCTGAATTTTCAACCAATTTAAACGTCATTTTCAAATCAAAACGGCGTATCGGCATGTGTGTCATGTTGATGATGCTGTTATTCCAAATCATTTTGTTTGGGATTGTAATAAACACATTATCCGCAGTAATCAATTGAGTCGCCATAACGCCGACAGATGCAACATAGCCCGTTTGTCCGGCAACGCTGATCAAATCGCTTTCTTTAAACGGTTCTAATACGGCAATCCAAACACCGGCGGCTAAGTTGTTTAAAGTGTCTTGTAAACCAAATCCTAAGATTAAACCAATAACCGCAGAAAGACCCAAAATCAAAGAGCTGACTGTTACGCCTAAATATGATATCACTGCCAGCAAAACAGCAACATAAAGCAATGCTGTTACAAATTGAGCAAAAAAGTTTGCGGCGAGCTCCGGCATTTTTGATTTTTTCATGAGCTTTCTAAAAAGGAAGGCAATTATATGAACAATAATAACGCCGATAATCAAAATAATCAATGCAATGACAAGATTTGAAACTTGCAAATGCGTATAGGGAACTGCTGTATCTAATGACAATGCCATAATTATACCTCCAGAGTTTTGAAACTGAATTCATTTGAAAGACTATTTGTATTATTAATGATGTATTTCAAAAATTTACAAACGGTATTTTGATATAATTCTTCAAAAATATATATTTTTTTGTTGTTTATATTAGAACGTTATTTTTATGATATGTTGTTTTTGTTCAAAAAATCAATTTTCAAAAAAATCTGACCACGAATGAATATATTTAAATAAAAACATCTTACAGATTATTTAATTCAACAATTAACAAAAACAATTTTTAAACAATTTTGGGTTGAGTGTTGTTTTTGATTCCGAACCCAACCAATTCAAAGGAAATTTCGATACCATGAAACAGGAACTTGTCAGACTTCTTTTAGAAATGTTCAAATCTTACGGATATGAAACGAGCGAAGGTACATTTTGTGATATTGTCGGCAGAAGACAAGATTATGAAATTTGGGTAAAATGCGATCTCGATGGTGATTTGAACACACTTGAGCGATTTACCCAGCAATCCAACGGAAAAAACAGCTTGTACATAACGGCAAAAAAGGTCAAAGGCGGAGAAGAAACTGTCAAAAGATATGCTGCCGATACGGGTGTTTTGATTTGGGACCGTGAAACATTGGTTCGAAATGTCGGTGCTTTCATGGTGGAAAATTTAAGCCGCGGAACACTTGAAAACGTTGTCGGTAACTATTGTTTGGAATCTCTTTTGGATCAAAAAAAAAATTTTGACCCTGTAAGCGTTTTTGCCAACTCCAAAAACCCTTCCGGCAGCACAATGCCTGAGTTTTATCATCCGATTGATGTTGAAGAGGGCGATTCTTCCGATGAGGAATCTGCTTCCTTTGGAGACATTTTTACAATGCCGGAAGAGCAGGCTGATTTGCCGCCCAAAGGACCAAAAAATGAATATATTGAAGCTCCTCTCACACCGTCAAAGCGCCAAGAGCCATCGCAGCAACAGCAGCCGTCATCACTTGAAAGTAAATTCAATGTTGACAAAAAAGCAACTTTGGGCATTCGTGCTTCAAAAATCAATATGTCGCTTGAAAGAGCTGTCGCTTCCGGAAAATCCACATTTGGCGACGTCAAAGATGTTATTTTAAAGTTTGTTCCCTATTGGAAATATACATATACACTTCAGGTGGACCGAAAAGTTGGAAATGAATTGATCAAAATGTCTGCCTTTGGTGAAGGAATGTACAACGCCGTCAACGGAACGGCAGATGAAATCGAGTTAGGCGAAATCGGAACACAAACCGAAATTNCGGACATCGAATACGTTTTAAAACAAGCGAAAGTGACAAAAGAAGAAGTTCACAAATCCATTTTAGAAAAATTAAGGAAGGAGCATACCCAAGAAATCAAATCCAATGACACGGATTCTCAGTCGATTATTTATCAAAATAAAATTTTCAGACCGCTTGATAAAGATTTTGATATTAAGATCACACAAGTGTATGCTTCTATTTGGGAAGTCCAAGGTAAAAAAGATTGTTTGGAATTAAACGCTTACAACAGCCAGCCGCTTTCAAGTCCGGCAGATGATGGTGCCGAGTTTGTTTGAGAAAGAATATGAAAAGTTTATATCCTATCCCCCAATAAAGCCTATTAAAAAAAGGTGATATATTATGGTTACAATTACAGATGCGGCTGTTGCTGCTTTAAATGACGTATTGGAAGAACAAAATAAGAAGGATCATTTTTTGCGTGTCTTTATCGCAGGTATTGCATGCAGCGGACCTTCTTTTGGCTTGGCTTTAGAAGAGTCCAAAAAAGAGAACGATCATGCCGTCACGATCGGCACCATCAATATGATTTATGAAGAAGAACTTGAAAAGACAGTTGAAAACTTAGTCATTGATTATATTGACAATGAAATGGGCACCGGTTTTATTGTAGAAGACCCGACCGCAGAAGCATGCGGCAGTGGCTGCTCCGGCTGCCACTAATCCTTCATTTGCAATTTAAAAAAGTGGCACAAGTCACTTTTTTTAAAAATGATATAATTTTTTGAAATAATTTATCGAGGAGAAAAATATGTTTCCGGGAATGGGCGGGCGCGGCGGAATGAGCCCTCAAAAAATGAAAGGCATGATGAAACAGCTCGGTATTGAAATGCTTGAAATTGAAAATGCTGAACAAGTTATTATTAAAACAACAGACGGCGATATTATTATTGACAATCCGTCCGTTTCTATTATGCGTGCTCAAGGTGTTGACACCTATCAAATCAACGGCGATGCCACAAAGGCTCCAAAGCAGCTTGTTATTCCTTCAGAAGACATCCTGTTAGTTTGTGAGCAAACCGGCGTTTCCGAAGACGTTGCCAAGAAAGCATTGGAAGAAAAGAATGGCGATTTGGCTGAGGCTATTTTATCGCTGTCACTTTAATTTCAAAAAAATCTTTTTTGTTTTTTGATTTTGATTTTTTTTTAAATTCTTTTTTGTTTTTTTGGTATTTTTGGATCAGAGTGAGCCTATCCGAATATTTTGAAATATATGATATTTTTTTGCTTTTTCATTAATCCTCAAAGAAAAAACAAAACATCATTTTAAATCACATCAATAAGAATCGGGGTACCCTTTTCCCCAAATCATCAAACACCTTTAAGGAAAGCCGTACCCCCTTTTTTTAATAGCTTCAGAAAAAACGATGTTTCGATTTTAAACAAAAAACAAAATCGAGCCCCCATATTCCTTTTCCTCAAAAACATCCAAACCCCCTCAAATTTTGTTTTCAGTAGCGCAGCGGATGAAAGCAAAATTTGAGAGTTTTCAAAAAAAAAATATTGTTGCTATGGCTGATGCTACCGTTTTTATTATTGTTTCTATGATTGTTGCTACCGTTTTTATTACTGCTTCTATGATTGCTGCTACCGTTTTTTATTATTGTTTCTATGATTGTTGCTACCGTTTTTTATTACTGTTTCTATGATTGTTGCTACCGTTTTTTATTATTGTTTCTATGATTGCTGCTGCCGTTTTTGTATTACTGTTTCTATGATTGCTGCTGCCGTTTTTTTATTATTGTTTCTATGATTGCTGCTGCCATTTTTGTATTACTGTTGCTATGATTGCTGACTCCGCCTATAACTTAAAATAAAAAACGGATTCGTATTTTTCTATTATATTTTTTTTGAGTCGAAGCCGTTCGATTCAGCCGCCTTTGGCGACTGATCGAACGGGTGGCTGATTCGGGTTTCATGAGTAAAGAAAAAACGAAACATCAATTTGGATCACATCAATAAGAATCGGGGTACCCTTTTCCCCAAATCATCAAACACCTTTAAGGAAAGCCGTACCCCATTTTTTTAACAGCTTCAGAAAAAATGATGTTTCGATTTAAAACAAAAAACAAAATCGAGCCCTCATATCCCTTTTCCTCAAAAACATCCAAACCCCCTCAAATTTTGTTTTCAGTAGCGCAGCGGATGAAAGCAAAATTTGAGCGTTTTCAAAAAAAAAATATTGTT
>WRNK01000019.1 GCA_009776675.1 Methanimicrococcus sp. | reverse complement strand
TGATTCTTTGCTGTCTTTTACCGGCGAAGATATCGTTACGGCTTCTCAAGCATCATTTTGTTTTATTGTTATTGGCTGTCTCTTCCTCTTGGTTGGATTTTTAAATATCGCTTCTTACTTTTATGCAAAAAGAACGACATTTTTGATGACAACAAAGGACGGGCGCGAATACAATTTCCTGCTTCGCGGACGCAGCAGCCAAATTGATGACTTCCGGCTGGCTGTTCAGGATGCGAAAGATTTGTATATCGAAGAAAATGAAAACCGTTATTTCGATAAGATGAGATCGGTTTTGTTTGACCAGTCCAATTACGAATATGCTTTAAACAACGCACGCCCCAAACAAGAAAATCTTTCGGGATCCAAACCCCTGAATTTGAAATCGGATGAAAAAACATTATTAGGCGACTCCAAAAACAAACAGCTTCCTGACCAAAAAAACAGACTTTCAGGAACGGAGGCAACAATGCTTTCGGATTCCGATACAAAATTACTGTCGGAGGCAGATGATGTATTGCTTTTGGACTCTGACGGAACATTGCTGCTTGACATCGTTAACCCTTATCAGTTGGGAGACGGAAAAGGCGATCAAACTCAAGATCAAAGCCAAAATCTTCAATTGAAATCATCCCCCTCCCTTGCCGATTCAACCCTCAGGCTGAAGGCAACTGACCTGTTTGAAAAAATAGGCTTTGAGGTTTCTTTGATTGAGGAGGATGAAGCCGATCTTTTGCTTTACAGAAACAATTTCAGATACATTGCCATCGTCGATGAAAGCGGCAGCAGCATCACGCAGCAGCATATTGATAAAGTTGTTTATGCCAAAGACCACTATAAAACCGATTTCGGTTTGCTTATCTCTTTGGGCGAATTAACAAACGAAATCAAAGAATACGCCGACAGCCGCCATGTGAAAATCATTCACATCATAAAAACAGAGGAATTAAACCAATAATTAACTTAATTGGTTTTTCCTTTTCTTTTTTAATTTTCTTTTTTTCTTTTCTCTTCAATCAAGAAGTGCATCATTTCGCGATATTACCATTTCAATAGAAGAAGATGGTATTCGATCAGTATTTTTCCAATGCGGTTTGATTTTTAACTCTCTTTTCTTTTGCTGAAATTTGAAACATCATTTTTCTGAAGCGATTCAAGGTCATAAGTACGTTTTTTCTAAAACAGTTTGTTAGTTTTTGGGAGAGTTGGATTGGTTTTTAGATCGGTATTTAAAAGTTTGGTTTTAAAAAAAATAAAAAATTTTATAGGTAAAAGCAGCAAGTTAAGATGCAGGGCGACTACAAAAATGTTTCCAATCATTTGAAAGGGGCAGTTAAAGTCGTGCATCATAAACTCTTTAGAAAATATGTATAAGGTTGCAAAATAAAGGAAAAAAGGAAATGCGATTTATTGATAAATACGAGAATACAGGTGTTACAGAGTATGATAACATCGATTCATTTTCTGTGAACACAATTGAATATATTCCAATGTTTCATGGAACTTATAGAGAATCGGTTGATGCCATCATATCTGCCGGTTTCCAACTCTCTGAGGGAAGCAAGCAGCATTTAGGCAAAGGCATTTATTTTTTTGATAGCGAAAATTTTGCAATATGGTGGAAATTTAAATCTGAAAAAAGTATAGATGCCCCTATTGAAAAATTAATAAATGGGATAAACCTCACCCAAGAGCAATTATATGTATTGTTGGATGAGTTTCTTTATAAATTCGGCGTCATTCGTACAACATTGCATGATGTTAAAATTCTTGATTTGGATAATGTCAGGCACAAAGAACTTTTCAATAAAATTTATGAGAAATGTTATGAGAAAAGTTCCAAAGATAGAATATTTGAAACGACAATATATGACATAATGTTTGAAAAAATGGGATTTAACAAAAGATTTGATGGACTTGCATTAACGGAAAATTTATTTAAAAGGAGAGACATTCCATATTTAAATCGAATTGCACCGCAATCAATAATACCTTATAGGGTTTATTGTATTAAGAACGTCAACAAAATAGATAATTGCTGTGAATGTCTAATAAACACGGAGCATATTGATAATTGTTTACGCTATATTGCCTTGAGAAAAAAAGCCTATGATGGCAGAAGGTAAGTCATATGGAACATATAATGAAAGAAGTTCAATCCTTTCTGGAGAGCATGACACAAGAGGAATTTGACCGGCTCCTAGACGAATACGGTAACAACGCCGGAACTCCGGGAGATCTCTTTAAGAGCAGAGAGGATTTCAAAAAGGAAGCTGCAAAAGCAAACATCTCTGCAGTCAACAGAGAAGTGCCTAATCCCTAATTTTTTTCCATTTTAATTTTCTCTTTTCATTCCTCGCCCGAAAGAGATTTTTTTCGTAATGTTCAAACTTTTCATAAATTTTTGCCAATTTCATGAAGCGAATCGTTTTTGAATTTTTTTAATTGAATGAGATCGGGAAGCCTTTGAATCAAGGCGGTTTTTTCGCTTGGGTTTTCTGGAAGAGCAGAGCCAAATCTGTAAAATGCATCGTTTGGCGGGAAGTCATAAATAATGCGGGCTGCCGCCAAAAAAGAGTACAGCATATACTTGAATTGAACATAATTCATGTTTTCAATTTCTTCAAATTCGGGCTCTTGAATTTTCAGTATAATTAAATACAATATCTGTATCCTTATTTATTTTTTAAAGAGATTATGATGGGAATAACCAAATGAGCAACACCATAGTTTGTTTATTCCCTTCATGATCCAAAGTAAGACATATCTATCATTTTGTTTATAAAACCATCGCATTCAACAAAACGCATCATTTTCAAAAAAAGGATGTATGACACCGATTCATTGAACCGGTGTTTATTTAATTTTTTAGTCAACAATCGTGTCTGAAGATATTGTTGTTCCGGCGGGAATGACGGCACCATGATTAACGGTGACTCCTTGATTAATGATAGAATTTTCACCAATAATTGCATTTGAATTTATGACGACGCCTTGCCTGACAACCACATTTCTTTCGATTATGACACCGGGTCCGATGACAACACCTTGATAAATTCTTGAACTTTCCCCAATAGAAACATTCGGACCAATGATGACACCCTGTTCGATTATTGTGCCGGATTTAATGACAACATTCGGACTAATGATTACTCCTTGTTCAATGATTGCTCCGGATTCAACAGTAACATTTCGTCCCATTATTACCCCTTTCCCGATGATTGCATCCGGTGCAATCTCCGCATCTTGGGGAATTTCTTCTTGATTTGTTTGTTCTTGCTCAACAGGTACATTAACCACATTATCAGAACTGTTTGCAGACGCATTCGTTCTGTTATCAGACGTGTTCGTATTGTTCGCATCGTTTGTATTAATACATCCGGCTGTCAGCATGATCAAAACCAATGCGATAAAAATTAATGTCAACTTTTTCATTCTATATCACCCGACATTATATGCAACTTAACATATATCTCCAATTAACATATATAACCGTCCATCTTCAAATTTTTCTTTTCAGTTTGAATTTTTGGCTGCTTTTTGGGCCTCAAAAATTTCTTTGTACCGCGGATCCATTTCAAAAGCCTTTTCAAAAGACTCTTTTGCGCGGTCAGATTCACCAATGGCTTCCAAACAAATCGCCTGCCCGAAATAAGCTTCTCCCGTCGGGTTTTGTTCAATCGCTTTGGCATACAAATCTATCGCGTCAAACACAAATCCCATTTGAGTGTAGGTAAATGCCGCTTCCATGTAAGCCGCATTAAAATTCGGATCAAGCGAAATGGCTTCTTTGTAAGCGTTGACGGCGTCATCCAAATCGCCAAGAACTGCACATGTGTATCCTTTGTTAAACCAAACATCGGCTTGTTTTGGATCAATGGAAATGGCTTGCTCAAAACAAATCAAGGCATCCTCAAATTGTCCGAGAGCGTTGTGCAAAATGCCTTTATTGTTCCAAGCATCATCAAAGCTTGGACGGATTTCAACAGCTTTGCCGTAGCAAATAAGAGCATTTTCGCCATCGTCAATGGAATCACAAGCCAATGCTTTGTAATACCAAATGTCAGCATTGTTTGGGTCTAAATCAATGGTTTTATCAAACGCAAGAATGGCCTCTTTGAAATTTCCCAATGCTGCCAATGAAACGGCTTTCCCAAAATAAGCCTCTTTGTAATTTTCCCGAATGAAAATAGCGTAGTCGTAGGCTTTGATGGCGTCTTCAAAAAGCTCGAGTTCGCCATAAATCAATCCCTTTCCAAGCCAAGGACCTGCAAATTTCGGATCATCTCGGATGCTTTGTTCAAAAAGAGGAAGAGCTTCCTTTAAGCGACCACTTTCTAAAAGAAGAAAACCGGCATTGTTTGACAATTCGGCATCTTCAGGATACAGCAAAATCGCATGCTGATAAACAACATATGCCTCCTCTTTTTTTCCCAAACGGCTCAAAGCGCCGGCTTTATTCTTCAAAAGAAACAAATTTTCAGGCTCAATCTCTAAACCATTGTCAAAAGCTTCAATGGCATCCTCAATCGCGCCTGCCTTTTCTAAATCCAGTCCGACTTTATTCCATTTTGTTGCTGTCATTGCATTCTCAGAATTCGGACAGATAAAATCTTCATCATCGGGAGAAGAAAACATATTCAATTTTTCTGACATTTGAAAACCTCAATTTGTATAACAAAACAGTTCAGGTATATAAAATAGAGAATGCAAAAAAACACAAAAAACACAAAAAGCAATAAAAAAAGCAATCAAAAAAACTTGAAGCGCCGAACATGAATATTTAAACAATGAATTCATTTTCTGCTTATAACATTTACAAATCCGATTTAATTTTTCAATATGCGGTGATTCTTTGAATACGGTTATTCCATCATTGACGTTTGATTCGGTTTCAGCTGCCGTCTGTGATATATTAAAGCGGTCTGAAACAACGCTGCCAAATGATACGCTTTTGGCACTTCAAAAGGCGGCACAAAAAGAATCAAGTCCGATTGCAAAAGCTCAATTGGAATTGATCTTAAAAAATATCGATATTGCCGAAAAAAAGAATGTTCCGATTTGCCAAGATACAGGCATTTTTATTTTTTTCGTCGAAATCGGACGCGATGTTTTTTTAAACTTTGATTTGGAGGGCGCCATCCGCGGCGGATGTGCCAAGGCAACACAATGTGTTCCGCTTCGCCCAAATGTTGTCGACCCGCTGACGCGGCACAACACGAAAAACAATCTGGGCGACGGACTTCCCGAAATCAACTACAAATTTGTTGCCGGCAAATCATTGAAAATAACGGTCACACCAAAAGGGGCAGGCTCTGAAAATATGAGCGCTCTTAAAATGCTGGCGCCGTCTGAAATTCCAAAAATTAAAGAATTCGTCGTCAAAACGGTTTTGGACGCCGGCGGCAAACCCTGTCCGCCCGTCATCATCGGCGTCGGAATCGGAGGCTCGTTTAATCAATGCGCAAAGCTCGCAAAAGAAGCGCTTCTTGAAGAGTTGAGAGAAGCAAAAGACCACGATCCACTCGAAAAAGAAATTTTGGATGCCGTAAATGCTTTAGGAATCGGTTGTATGGGACTTGGCGGAGAGATAACGGCATTATCTGTTCGTATCAAAAAAGCCTCATGCCATACAGCTTCTTTACCGGTTGCTGTAAATATTCAGTGTTGGGGAGACCGCCATGCAACCGCAGTTTACAACGGCGGTGATTAAAAATGAGCCAACCGATAAATAAAACACATCATTTGAAAACACCGCTTTTAAAAGAAGATATTTTAAAACTGAATGCCGGAGATGTTGTTTATTTGACAGGAATCCTTTTGACAGCCCGCGATGAAGCCCATCTTCGAATAATTGAATCGGACGAAAAGAAACAACCTCTTCCATTCGATTTGGAAAACGCCGTCATTTACCATTGCGGTCCTGTGATGGAAAAATCAGAGAACAAGACTTGGAAAGCAATCGCAGCCGGACCGACAACGAGTGACCGTATGACAAAGATGACGCCGGCGGTTTTAAAGCATCATAATATTCGTGCGCTTATCGGCAAGGGCGGAATGGAAAATATTTCGGATGCTTTGAGTCAAAAATGTGTTTATCTGTCTTATACAGGCGGCTGTGCAGCAATGGCTGCGGATATGATTCAAAATGTCAACACTGTTTATTGGGAAGATTTAGGTATGCCTGAAGCTGTTTGGGAGCTGAATGTGACGGAATTCGGACCTTTAATTGTCGGGGCCGATGCTCACGGGAATGACATTTTCAAAGAGGTCAAAGAAAAAGCAAAGGCTGTTTTTATGAAACAGTTCTCGAAGTAAATTTAAATAAATAGAGAAAGAAGCTTCAATAAAATTTTAAAAACGTGGGAGTTATGGCTGCTGAAAAAATAGTGATGCATATCGATATGGATAGTTTTTATGCCTCTGTTGAAATGCGGAGCAGACCGGAACTGAAAGATAAGCCGGTCGTCGTTTGCTCAAAAACTTATTCCTTAGAAAAGGAAGCCCCAAGAGGCGTTATTAGCGCTGCTTCCTATCCCGCCCGAAAATTCGGGCTTCACTCCGCCATGCCCATTTCGGAAGCACAAAAACTGTGCCCGGACGCCGTATTTTTGCCGATGAACAAAGTTTTGTATAAACAAGTTTCAGACAGCATTATTGAAATTATTCAAAAACATACAAAAACAGTTCAGCAAGTCAGCATTGATGAAGCCTATGCTGTTTTAAATGAGACCATCACAACATTTGAAGAAGCTGCCGCTTGTGCCGAAAAAATCAAAGCTGACATCCTTGAAAAAGAAAAAATAACTTGTTCCATCGGGATCGCGCCAAATAAGTCCGCTGCCAAAATTGCGTCGGGTTATGAAAAGCCAAATGGTTTGACTGTTGTCTATCCTGAAAATTTGACTCAATTTTTATTCCCGATGAAAGTTTCAAAAATTCCGGGCGTCGGAAAAAAAACGCAGGAACTCTTTGATTCTCTGAAAATTCACACGATTGAAGATTTAGCCCAATCCGATAAACGGCTGATTTATGAAAAATTCGGAAAAGCCGGACTTTTGTTTCATGACATTGCAAACGGAATTGACACAACCTCAGTTATTGAAACCGCAGACGTCAAATCAATCAGCCGATTTCATTCACTGACGCCATACACAAACGACCCGTCCGCCTTAAGACTGGGAAGCGATGCCGTTTGTGAAGAAGTTCATTCTCTTTTGACGGATAAAAAATATTTCTTTAAAACAATTGCAGTCGGTCTTCGATATGCAGATTTTACATCCGTTACAAAATCCAAAAGCCATTCAGTTCATACATCCGATATTGCTTTTTTGAAAAGACATGCCTCTGATTTGCTGGATGAATTGATTCTTGCAAATCCAACGAATAAAAAAGTTCGGCAGATCAGTGTTGCCGTCTCCAACTTGAAAAAAACAGACGCTAATCAAATGTTATTGACGGATTTTTTTTGAATGGGACAGGCAGATTTCTTGTGAAATGCGATGGATAGATTTCTTTTTGAAAAAAAGGTGGCGGATCGATGTGATCAGTCACTCAATGCTCCTATTTCCCTTTCTGATACCCAAAAAAATGTAAAGTGTTCCCAGCATTGCGCCACTCAAAAATATTCCCAAAGCGGGAAATATCCATTCATCACCCAATAAAGCGACAGATCCGCCTAAGAAATAAAAGACGCCCATAAAAAGACTGGCTTTGCCAAATGTTTTTTTATGATCGGGATTTGTGTTATTCTTTGTATGATAGTCGTGAGTCATATCTGTTTTTCCAATCAGCATGACAATTCCGCTTATTATTACAAAAATTGTCATAGCATAGAAGAATATTGCATAAAGGTGATAAAGCATCATTAAAATCCACTTCTTTGTTTGAAAATAATACGAATAGTACTGACCATAATGGTTTTTAATCTATAGAATTAAGAGCGCCCTGAAACGCAAGTATCGCCAAGAAAGTAAGAACAAAAGCCAAACCGGATACGAAAATCATTTTGATGTACTGCACGAGAGGACTGCTGCCATCTCGAATTATTTTAGAGTTAAAAAGGATGGCGACGCCTCCAATAAATCCGCCAATCAGACCTCCGGTCAGAAGCAATATCGGAATAAAAGCAATGGCATATTTATACCACGGTAATTTCTCTGCGATCAAAGTAACATTGCCGTTCACTTCCACGATTGGGACGGGATCATAACCCAATAATTGCGGTTTCAAAAATATTTTAATCTCTTCACCATTATCGCTATTTAGGATATATGGTCTTCCCTTTTCTTTTTTAGATGGGGTGAGAATAACTTCGTCTTTGTAGAGTTGATAATTCCAAGCGCCTCTTTCATATTCAAATTTCGAGTCCGGAAATTCAGGCAGTGTAAACGGATACTTTATGGCAATTCCTCTTTTTGCTTTTTTATTCAAATATCAATTTTTTGAAAAATAAAAAATCGATTTTTTATATGTTCTAAATTTTCCATTCTTTGCCTACGGATTTTACAGGCATTATCTAATATTATACCGTAGCCCATAATGGTTTTTAAGCTATATAAATATCTCCTTTTAGATAATGAATGCAATCAAAAAAGGTAACATCGAATCCTTATCATATAACATTTAACCATTACAGATTGTGTTGTTCACTTTTTTTCTTTTTCCCGCCGGATCTGTGCGGTTTCTTCTTCTCTTTTGTTTCGGATTCCTGCTCCGGATCACCCTTTAATTTTTTCTCCAAATCCCGAATCATATCGCGCATTTGAATTGCCCTTTCAAAGTCCAGCATCTCTGCAGCCATATTCATTTCGGCTTCGTATTGAATGATCATGTTTGGAATTTCAGCGTTGGGGATATGCTTAACGTCTGTTATTTCGGCAACTTTGTCACGAATCGGCTTTTTGACCGTTTGCGGCACGATGCCGTTCTTTTTATTAAATTCCAATTGGATGTTTCGACGTCTTGTGGTCTCTTCAATTGCTTTTTCAATGGAACCGGTATTTTTATCGGCGTATAAGACAACTTTTGAATTGGAATTGCGTGCGGCACGACCGATGATTTGAATCAGGCTGCGTGTGTCTCTTAAAAATCCTTCTTTGTCGGCATCTAAAATTCCGATGAAGCCGACTTCGGGGATATCTAAGCCCTCTCTGAGAAGGTTGATGCCGACCAATACATCAAAATTGCCAAGCCGCAAATTTCGAATAATTTCCGTTCTTTCGATGGTATGAATATCGGAATGCAAATATCTTGTTTTGATGCCGGCTTCTGCCAAATAATTCGTAAGCTCTTCTGCCAGCCTTTTGGTGAGTGTTGTTACAAGCGCACGATCCCCGTTTGCAATGACTTGATTGATTTCACGGATAATGTCATCCACTTGCCCTTTAATCGGGCGGACAACGACAATAGGGTCAACAAGTCCTGTCGGGCGAATCACTTGCTCAACGACTTGGGTTGAGTTTTGGATTTCATAATCGCCGGGGGTGGCTGAGACGAAAACAGCATTTTTCATATACTTTTCAAACTCTTCAAATCGAAGCGGGCGGTTGTCAAAGGCGCTGGGCAATCGAAAACCGTAATCAATCAAAGCTTTTTTGCGGGAGTGGTCGCCGTTATACATTCCGTGAATTTGAGGGAGGGTTTGGTGGCTTTCATCAATCACCAACAAAAAGTCATCGGGGAAATAATCAATCAAACAATAGGGCTGCTCCCCCGGTTTTCGTCCGTCAAAGTGCATGGAATAATTCTCAATTCCTTTACAGGTGCCTGTTTCTCGAATCATTTCCATGTCAAATAATGTTTTTTGTTTCAGCCGATGGGCTTCAAGCATATCAAGTTCGGGAAGCCTCTCTTCAAGTTCAATCAATATGTCTTCAACGGCGCGGTTTACTTCGCTTTCGGGAACCACATAATGGCGCGCCGGATAAATGTAGAAGGAGTCAATGTCAAAGTTTTTTGTTCCGTTGAGGATGTCAATTTCGGAAATTCGATCGATTTCATTTCCAAAAAGCTCGATGCGGATAATATTTTTGTAATACCCCGGAACCACATCAATCGTATCGCCCTTTACTCGAAATCGCCCCGGAACGAGTTCCAGATCGTTTCGTTCAAACAAGCTGTCGACGAGTTTGCCGATTAAATCGTTTCGTTTGATTTGCATGCCGACCGTTACTTCAACCCCCATTTGGGCAAAGCTTTCGGGATTGCCAAGACCGTAAATACATGAAACGGAAGCAACGACAATGACGTCTCTTCTGGAAATCAAAGAAGCGGTTGCTTCAAGGCGCATTTGTTCGATTTGAGGATTGATTTGAGCATCTTTTTCGATATACTGGTCTTTTGCAGGAAGGTAAGATTCCGGCTGATAATAATCATAGTAGGAGACGAAATATTCAACGCGGTTTTCAGGAAAAAATTCTTTAAATTCATTATAAAGCTGCGCTGCCAATGTTTTGTTGTGCGCGATGACAAGTGTCGGACGCTGCGTTTTTTCAATGACGTTTGCGACTGTGTATGTTTTGCCTGAGCCGGTGACACCAAGAAGCGTTTGGAATCTGTCGCCGCGGTTGATGCCTTCGGCTAACTGAGCAATTGCATTTGGCTGTGACCCTTTTGGAGACATCTCCGAAACCAGTTTGAATGCCGGCGAATCACGGTTGCGCGTTTTAATTTCCAAATCTTTTTTTGAGTCCATCATTATTCCATTTTATTTTTTGAATGTTGAATTGTATTGATGTGTTTTCATTTAAAATAATACCTTCTTGTGAAAGTACTCAAAAACACGAAAAGTAAAAATAAAATAACAAATGACATAAAAACAAAAGAAATAAATATCAAAACAAAAGACAGTAAACAAAATATTTCAAAGGAGAAAAAAATGTCTTACTCGGAAAATTCAGGAAACCAATTTCTATCCAAAGTTTATTTGTGGATGTTCATCGGTCTTTTGTTAACGGCTGTTGCATCTTTTGGTGTTTTAAGCAGCCCGTCCCTCATGTCCTTTTTCATCGAATCGGGTCTGTTTTATATTTTAATCTTTGTTGAATTAGCCATTGTCATCCTGTTAAGCTGGAGAATTAAATCCATGTCGTCATCAACGGCAACTTTGGCATTCATATTTTATTCTGTCATCAGCGGAATTACATTAACACCGATTCTCTTTTTTTATACAGAAAGTTCAATATTCCTTGTATTTTTGACGACATCGGGCATGTTTATCGGAATGAGTCTGTTTGGCTACTTCACTAAAAAAGATTTAAGCGGCATTGGAAGATTCCTCATCATGGCTTTAATCGGGCTCGTTATTGCCATGATCCTTAATATCATATTATACATGATTGCACCGGAAACCGCCATTCTCGTGAGTTTCGGACTAAGCGTTGTAGCCGTTTTAATCTTCGCAGGCTTAACGGCATACGATACCCAAAACATCAAAAAAATCGGGCAAACAATAGACCACAATGATCCCTTCGCACAAAACTTAGCCATAATCGGTGCTTTGAAACTGTATTTGGACTTCGTTAACCTCTTCATTCATTTGCTCAAACTTTTCGGGAAAAGAAGATAAAAACAAAAAACTTTTCTTTTTTTTTGATTTTTTACGGAAAAACATTGCTCGGATAAATCGCCTTATAAAGTTTTCACTAATAAATTTTTAAAAACATTAAAATATTCGAGATGAATCTGGCAAACGATTATTTTATTTGGTGGCTAAAGAATGACAATATCAAATAAAGAAGCTGAAGAACTTTTAAATATGGAAAAGCATTACAAAGGAGATACTCAATACTCTTATCCAAGCAACATTAACATTCCTCTATATTCTCAAGATAACAAAATTGAATTTAGTTTAGATATTTCGGCAAATGCCATAAAAATATCAAAAAGAAAATATGAGAATCGTGTGTACAGTAATATTGTGTTGCTGCGGATTG
>WRNK01000018.1 GCA_009776675.1 Methanimicrococcus sp. | reverse complement strand
TCCCAAAATCATAAACCGATAAGCGTGTCGCAATCACTTGAGAACTTAAAAGGTAAGCCACATACAAAGCTGTCAATGTTGTAAACCCGTAAACCGGATATTTTTTAATAATATGGACAGATAAAACAGTCACAGACGTTATTGTCAGCATCCATAAGATAAAAACAAACAAAAGATCGTAATTCATAATAATTCCTTTTTCTGACCTAAAAATGAATCATTCTATAAGAAGATGTTTGATGAAAAAAAGAAAAAGAAAAAATTTAAAAGATTTGTGTTTTCGTTTTTGCAATTTGTTAAGGTATCTTATCAATTTTCAATTCTTTCATCATGTCAATAACTTTTCCAAAATTTGAGAGTCAATCCGAAAGCGTGATTTTTTTATTTTTTGATGAAGTTTTTGACATTCCTCTTCATTAAAACACCCGTTCTTTTTTCCCCATAACAGAAAGCCTATTGTTCCCGTGAGTTGAATCCCCAATTCATCTTTTCGTTTTCTTGCGGCATGGTCATCCACGATACAATAACAAGGACTTTTAGAATAGGACATTTCAACAGCTTCACACAAAACACTAATTTCTCCTTCGTGAAGCGAATGATATCTTTTTGTGAGATACTCATATGTCTTACTGTTTTTCTGATGATCATTCCTTATGACTGAAATTTTCTCATATTTTTTAAAATGTTCGAAACTGTTTGGATTTGCTGAAAGTTCGTCATAAACAGCTCCCGTGATTCCTAACGTATGACCTCTTTCAATACAATGGTTGAAAATTTCAGGGCATTTGATTTCTTCAAGAATTAAAATGATAGAGGACGTATCTAGTAATTTTAGCATACATCCCTCGTTTTTTTAAGAAAATCTTCAATATTCATACCAGCCAAGTATGCCGCTTTTGACAAACTGACTTTTCCTTTACTGTATAATGAAATTGAATTTTTGACTCGTTTTTTAAATATATCGCCTTTCACGATTGATTCGGCGGCATATTCGGGCTTTAATGCGTACACAATGAGGCATATCTCATCATCTGTTAAGTCGTTGAGCAATTCTTTAAAATCCTCAATGGCTTCGTTTTCTACAATGATTTTGCTGTGGGATTTTAAAAGAGCCTGTTCCCCAAAATCCGTTAAAAATATTTTTTGACCATCCGTTTTTACCAATTTATTTTGTTCTAGCATATTGATACTGTTTTCAAGGATTTCACTATGTGATCCAAAATTATGTGCTTCAAAATCCGTTTCTTCCATAATTCTGTCACAATAATTCGCTATCAGAAACATCTCTTTTTGATAGGCGACTTGCCCTTTTACGGGTTCTTTTTCATTCGCTGCCAACAATTGCAAAATAGTCACATCTAACTCAGATAAATCATTGATGATTTGTGACATAATTGCTTCTTTGTATGCAGATTTTGAGGAACTCATACCAATACCCATTTTTTAACCTTATATTGCCGTTTTGTATATTTTACTTTAGCCAAATGATTACATCTTATGCACTTAACAACTTCAGGATATAAAAATGAAATCATTTTGCACAAATAACAAGATTTAAATTGAAATACTTTCAAAGCTTAATGATTACGTATATCAAAAAAGGTCTTTTGAGAGCAGCAATGGGTAAAATATGAACACGAAACCATCAAAACAATTTTCGGAAATTGAAACCGAAATTTTGTCTCAAATCCGCCCGACTGCGGAAGAAAAAAAGAAATTGCAAGCTGTCCAAAAGGAAATCATTGCAGACATTTTAAAATTTGCAAAAGAGTTGGGACAGCATGACATTATTCCGATTCCGGTCGGCTCCGCTCAAAGAGAGACGTGGCTTTGCGGAAATCATGATATTGATGTTTTTATTTCTTATCCCGAAGAGACATCTTTTGAAGAATTTGGAAAAAAAAGCCATGCCATTTTGATGAAAATGGCACAAACGGGAGAGTCTTGGGAAGACCGGCACTCTGAACACCCGTACATCCATATCCAAAAAAAAGGATTTGAAGCGGACATTGTCCCCTGTTTTCGCGTCAAAAGCGGTGCAGATATTAAATCTGCCGTTGACAGAACGCCGTTTCACTGCACTTATATTAAAGAAAAAATCAACGGTCTCCAGGATGATGTTTTGCTTCTCAAGCAGTTCATGAAAGGAATTGATGTTTACGGATCCGAAGTCAAAACGGGCGGCTTTTCCGGTTATCTGGCGGAAATTTTGGTCATTCATTACAATGGTTTTGAAAATGTTTTAAAAAACGCAGCCGATTGGAAAATCGGCGAAACCATCGACTTGGAAAAACACAAAAGCTTGGATCATAAACATCCGCTTGTTGTAACAGACCCGACCGATCCCAAAAGAAATGTTGCTGCCGCCCTGTCTTTGACAAAATTTTCATTATTTATTGACCGAGCCCGTGCTTATTTAAAAACACCGAGCCGAGACTTTTTTTACAAAAAAGAATATCCGCCCCTTTCAAAAACAGATTTTTCAAATATAATGAAAAAACGCGGAACGCAAATGATCGGCATCGCCTTTGAAACGCCGAAAAAAGCGGATGATACACTGTATCCCCAGCTTTTCCGATTGGAAAAATCCCTTGAAGATTTGTTCCAAAAAAATGAATTCGTTGTCATGAATACATATTCTTGGGCTGAAGAAAAAAGCGTCATTTTACTGGAACTGCTTGCCGATGAGCTGCCGCCGCTTCAAAAAAGATACGGGCCACCGGTATGGAATGAAACAAATGCCGATGCTTTTTGCCAAAAATACAAAAATAATCCCGATGTTTATTCATTCACAATCGAAAATGAATGTTACGTTGCTGAAATCCCGCGAAAATACCGAACCGGAAAACAGCTCATCGAAGAGATGATTCTCAAAGAAGCCGCTTTGGGAAAGCATGTTCGTGAATCCGTTAAAGCCGGATACCAAATACTTCAGCAAAAAGAAATCGAAAGCATCGAAAGCATTTCATTTTGGAAATTCATGAATGAAAAATTAACAACCCGAATAAAACCCTAAATCTTTTTTAAAAAACAGATCTTCTTTTTTAAGAAATCGAAGCAATATACTTCTTTTTTAAGGAACCAGCGCAATAATTCCTTTTTCGGGGCGAAAGATAACACCCGCTTCAATCATTTTTTGAAGGATTTTTTGAAATGTTTCGGGATCAACACCGCGTTCTTCACAATAATATTCACAGTCAATGAGAATCATCGGTCCTTTTTCTGAAAGAACAGAGCAAATAATGTCAACAGGCTTGGGCGCTTTTGGCATTTTTGTTTGCACTTCCGATCCTTTTTTTGGCTCCTTTATTGAAACAGCCTCATCCGAAAGAGAGAGGAGTTCAGTATCGCCGGAAAAAGAGCCGGACAATTGTCCTTGAAGAACAGAGCGAAGTTTAACAGCTTCATTTCGATCTTCAAACGACCCGAAAAAACGCAAACTGTTTGTTTGAATTTTAGCGGAGCAACGCTGGCATGTAACTGTTTTATGACCGGGCTCTAACAACTGCGCATTTAACTTACATTTCGGGCAAACAAAAACAAGATACATAAAATCCTCTCAACTCAAACACCGAACCGACGCTCACGCTTATTGAATGACTCCAAAAGACGGAGCAATTCAGAATCGGTGGTTTTTGTAAACTCTTTTTCAAAGAAACCGTATTCGGAATAAGTGGTTTGCCAGATCATAAAATCTGTCAGTGTGCTTTTCCCCAAAATAATAAAATCCGGCTCAAACGGAAGTTTCAAATGAAGTGAAATCATTTCAGGTGTCAGCTCATCGGGATGAGAAAGACCTTTTTGACAGTTTTCAATAAATTCGGTGAGGAATAATTGTAATTCTTTTCGGCCGCTGAGACCTAAAACAAAATAAATCGGAAAATCAGATGATGAAATTGGCGCGCATGAATCATAATCGGTCAAAACAAAACAGTCAATTTTTTTTTCATTTGAAGGAAGGGAGTCATATTTTTTCAAAATGTTTTGTTTTAAAAGGCGGCAAAGCATCTCTTTTTTATCGGCGCCCAACTTTGAAAGAATATCGACATAAACAATGAGTTTTTGAACGCCAAATTTTTGGATCGTGGAAAAATGAGAAAACAGCCGATCCAGATCATCAAATTCCAAAAGTTCACTTTCGTTTAAAATCAACAAAAGTGTTTCCAACGGGCTGTCCGACTTTTTCATAGATGCCGCCTGCTTTATTATTTTGCTGTAGAAACGATTTTGATAACGTCGCCGTGTTTCAATTCGTGTTTTTCGGCAAGTCTCATTTTCGTACGTGCGTCTACCGCATACAAAAATTTATCACCGATTTCGGTATGAATGCGGTAAGCCATATCTTTACAGACCGATCCGCGTTTCATCAAATACGCATCGGGAAGCATATCGCCTAATTTATTTGTCCATTTTCCTTCATCCTCTACAGGGTACACAACAATCATGTCCAATAATTCAAAAACGGCTTTGTGAAGACAGTCTTGAACACCGGTACTGCCGTGTTTTTCAAGCAAATGCTTGATTGATTCAAGTCCCTTTTCCTGAGCCGGCGTAAGCGGCACTAAAACTTCAAATGTTTTGGAGCCTGAAACATAACGAACAGATCCTGCTTTTGCCGCGGACTTGAGCACAACTTCAGCAGCCGCGCTTGTCGGAACGATTGTTTTTTTATCGGATGCCACGAGTGAAACAGACGGCAGTAAAGAATCAAATTTATTGGCGGCGATAATCATAGGCTTGCTCTCTTCTCGCAGTTTTTTGCACAACAAAAGCATATCCTCTTCCGTCCATTTTTGAGCTTCCTTAGAAAGCAAATTTGTTTCATGAAGCGCATAACCGACATCCTCTAAAGAAACGCCTGCGCCGGAAAGTTGGTCGGCAACAGCTTCTTCCGTTTTCAAATTTTCAGCTTTGATTTTGCGAGAAAGCTTGGACCAGTTTCGATTTAAAATGCCAAACATCCACATTTCAAGTTCATAATCTAAAAAAGCAATATCCGCTGCCGGATTTCCGGAACCCGGCGTTATTGGATTTCCTTCAGGATCGGTAGATGCAGAAGCGTCAATTACATGGATGATGGCATCTGCCTGCCTCAAATCATCCAAAAACGAATTTCCAAGACCCTTTCCTTTATGCGCATCCGGAACCAAGCCGGCAACATCAATAATATCAACAGGAACATATCGGATCCCATCAATACATTTTCCGCAGTGCGTTTCTTTTTCCATACAAGCACACGGCACTTGGACATAAGCGACTCCGTGATTGGCATGAATCGTCGTAAACGGATAATTAGCGATTTCGATATCCGCCAGTGTCACAGATTTAAAGAAAGTTGATTTTCCGGCATTCGGCTTGCCGGCAAGCCCGATTGTAACTGACATAACTAGGAATAAGGAATTTTAATGATTTAAAGGTTTTACAATAAAATAGGAAAGGATGAAGCAAAGAAATATAAATGTGTGACAAACAATAAATGAGTATAATATGAGGCATATGAGGCATATGGAACATATGGGGCATATGGGGTGAAAGGTGCTTAGAAATGGAATTGTCTGTCAATAAAAAGGTTTGGCAATATATCATCATTGTATTGAGCCTGATGATCATCATCATTTCATTTCTTTTTTATATAAAGCCTATTTTCATTGCTGCCGTTTTAGGCATTCTTGTCACAATTTTTATTGATCAAAGCATTGAAATGTTTAAAAAATTCACAAACGATTGGACGCCTTCAAAAAGAAGACTTGTTGCCGTGGTTTGTGTGCTTGGCATCATTCTTTTCGGAAGCATTTTTATGGTCAGCGCCGCCATAAGTGTCAAAAATAATTTTGAAGATTTATTGGAAATTTATGACAATTTTAATAACCAATACAATGAGATGGCGGAGGAATTGACCGAGGAATTGATGGATATCGCAAATGAAAGCACCGGCATGGTCAACAATACATCAAATATAACGAATGTATCAGGGAATCAGACAAGAAATAATTCAACGCCTCCGCCAAATATATCCGTTAATTTTTTGAGAAACGCACGTACCGACATCATCAAAGCGACATTAACGTCAAGCAGCGGCTTAATGACATCCACAAAAGAAATCCTTTCGCTCATTACGTCAACGGTTTTTGCTTCAGCGCTCATAATTCCTTTGACTGCGTTGTATTACTTTAAAGAAAAAGGAAAAATTACACAAAAAATTGTGTCATTAGCCCCCGATAAATACAAAAACATATTTGAAAAAACAATTCAAGATATAATCAATGATATCGGGGCATATACCATTGTAAAAGTTTTTGAAGCCATCATTATTTCATTTTTATATTGCGCCAGTTTTTATGTGATTGGTTTGCCTCATTGGCTGACTTTCGGTCTTTTGATGGGTATTTTTAATATCGTCTCATATGTCGGATTCGTTTTGCCCACCGTTCCGGTGATTGTTTATGCGTATTCCGTCGGAACAGAAATTATGTATGCGGTTGTCGGTGCAATTATTGTCATCCAGCTTTTTGACTTTTTCTTCATTTTGCCGAACATGATTATGAAAACAATTAAAGTCAGCCCGTTAACGGCTGTTTTGTTGACGCTGGTCGGCTTGAAGCTGTTTGGTTTTTTCGGACTTGTCTTCGCACTTCCGATATACATTTTCTGTAAAATCTTTTTAATTGCCTGTTACAAGCTTCTTGTTGTGATGTACCCCGACCCAAACGACTGGCAAGAAGCCACTGACGATTAAAGTATTTCAAGAACAAGATTTATATCTTATATCACCTATTTGTTGTCCACGTCGTGTCCCGATAGGGTAGTGGATATCCTAGAAGCCTGCGGAGCTTTTGACCTGAGTTCGAGTCTCAGTCGGGACGCTGATTTTGGCGGTTGTTTTCAACATCAAGAAGGCAATCGCCGTTTTGTTTTTGATATGTTGCCCCGATAGGGTAGAGGATATCCTGAGAGCCTCCGGAGCTTTCGACCTGAGTTCGAATCTCAGTCGGGGCGTTTTTCAAAATCAAATTTGTTCAGATTGGTTTATAATTTATGAGTTCATCTTTACTCCAAATTGAACATTAAACAAAAACGCTAATGAAGACTGGAGTACATTTATTATGGCAGAAACGTCAGCACATGACAAATATGAATTTAAAAAAACACTTGAAATAATTCGGGATCAAAAAGGAAGAGGAACGGAATTGGTTTCCTTATATATCCCCCCTGACAAGCAAATATCGGATGTTGCTGCTGATTTAAGGGAACAGCACAGCCAATCGGCAAACATTAAATCCAAATTAACCAAAACCAATGTCCAGGGCGCGATTGATTCTCTTTTGGCACGATTGAGATATTTGGATAAAGTGCCGGATAATGGAATTGTCTATTTTACAGGCGCTGTAGATGTTGGCGCCAACAAAACCAGCATGGAAAGTTACGTTGTTCACCCCCCTGAACCGATTGTGACATACCGCTACCGCTGTGATTCTGAATTTTTCTTAGAACCGTTAGAGGAAATGCTCAAGGAAAAGGGAACATTCGGCTTATTGGTCATGGACAGAAGAGAAGCAACCGTCGGCTTATTGGTCGGCAAAAAAATTGATGTCCATCGAAGGCTCACATCTGCCGTCCCCGGAAAACAGCGAAAAGGCGGTCAAAGCGCTCAGCGTTTCCAAAGTTTGAGATTGATTGCCATTCATGATTTCTATAAAAGAATCGGTGACGCTTCCAGTGATATTTTCATGACAATAGAGGCGAAAGACTTGAAAGGAATTCTAATCGGCGGTCCGTCCCCGACAAAAGAAGAGTTCTATGACGGCGAATTTTTCCACCACGAACTTATGAAAAAAGTGTTGGGTCTCTTTGACATTGCCTATACCGACGAGTCCGGTCTTTATGAACTTGTAAACGCTGCTGCCGAAAAACTCGCAGATTTAGAATTGATGGAACAAAAAAACATCATGAAGCAATTCTTTAAGGAACTTATCGCTGAAAGCGGCCGTGCATCCTACGGCGAAAAAAGTGTTCGCGCCAATTTGGATATCAACGCCGTTGAAATGTTAATCTTATCTGAAGACTTGCGTTCCGAAAGAATGACCGCCGTTTGTTCAAACTGTGGTGAAGTCAACCAAAAAACAAGAATCTGGCGCCCCGGAGAACATATTCCGGATATGGGCGGCTGCTTTAAATGTAATGCCGAACTTACAGACGCCAAAGTCGAAGATGTCGTCGATGAATTATCCGCTGCGGCTGACAAGTCAAATGCAAAAGTTTACTTCATTTCAACCGACTTTGAAGAAGGAAATCAACTCATGTCGGCATTTGGCGGCATTGTGGCGGTCTTGAGATACAACACAGGACAATAAGTATGCTGCAAACGATCACATATGCTCTTCATTCAAAAAAACCGCTGCTAAATGAAGGAATAAATTCGAATGATAAAGGAATAAATTCGGATGAATTTTCTAATGTGATCAATGAAACCGCCTTGGCTTTAAAATCCGGCAAGCTTGCAGCCTTCCCGACAGAAACGGTATATGGTGTCGGCGCCTGCATGAATAATGAAAAAGCAGTCCTCGAAATTTACAAAATCAAAGGCCGTCCTCCCGAAAAACCTCTCAGTGTTTTAATCGGCTCAACCAAAGACATGAAAGAGATGGCAGCAGACATCCCGGACTTCGCCTATCAACTTGCAGACCGCTTTTGGCCCGGTCCCATGACGCTTATTTTAAACAAAAATCCAAACATACCCGACAGTGTGACTGCCGGCAAAAAGACAATCGGTCTACGTATTCCGGCACATCCTATCCCGTTAGAATTGGTAAAAATTGCAGGACCTCTGGCATGCCCGAGTGCGAATTTATCCGGCGAACGCGACCCAAAAACCGCAGCAGACGTCTTAGAACACCTTTATGGAAAAATAGACATACTCATCGACGGCGGTGAAACATCTTTAAAAATTCCGTCAACAATTATCGATTTAACAGCAATGCCTCCAAAAATACTCAGAAAAGGCGGTTTAGACATCAATGACATTAAAAAATGTATCGGGGAGATAATAGAATGAAAAAAGAAAAAATAGAACAAATGCGAAGCCGGCAAAAAGGAAAAAAGATTGGAGATACCATCCGAACCATCAGCATCATTAACCTCATTGTTATAGGCATCGGTTTTCTCCTTTTCAACTTCAGCACGGATCCGACGCTGCAAATGGTCGGAAACGGACTCGTGATTGCAGGCGGCGTATCTGTATTTTTTACCATCGTTTACCAAATCATAATGACTGCAAAAATGAGAAAGGAAAGTAAGAAATAAAATTTGGAACAGCAAATGGATGAATTGTTTTTATTGTGACTCTTTTGTATTGTCATTGTTTTTTTGAAGATTAAATGTATAATGCCAACCATATTGCAATACAAAAAAGAGTGTTGATTAAAAATAAAGTCTGTTTGGGATGTTTTTTAGTACTCCCTTTAACCCAATCATCAATTTTATAAATTAATTTATCACTGTTTTCTGAATTTTGTTCTTCATTTATTGGTATTATATAATTTATATTAGAAAGCCAATCCATAATTCTATTTATCACCACGCACAACAGAATTGTTATTGTCAGCAAAAAAACAGTTGCTATTGTGATAAAAGTAGCCAGATCAACGTTTGTTAATATATCTGATACTTCCAATTTTGCTAATTTTACAATTATGGGTGCTATTCTCTCGTTCGCTATTTCATAAATTTTATTTAACGCAAAAATTAATGCAGTTATTCCTATTGCTTTTGTAATTAGAAAAGCCCAATTTTTTTTGCATTCATAAATCTTATAAAAAATATATATAAGATATATCTACAATATTATCCATAATGCTATTAAAATCAAATTCACAATCCATAATCCCAATTAAATCACCTTTATCATCTATCATCAAAGAGAAATCAATTTTTTTTCATTTCCTTGTTTTTGTTTTTCAAAAGTCAGCCCTTCCTCACTTAAAATCAACCCCACAGACCGATCAATAATCTCTTCCAAATCTTTTTTTGGAACATTTGTCACCGCTGCCAAGAAACGAAGTTCATATTTCCCGTCATTTTCAATTTTTTCTTGAAGAATGTACTCCGCTTCAATTTTTGTGTCATCAGAGCCGGATGTTTGGCTGACTTTGATGAGCATGTCATCGATTTTAACAGCCATTTTAATGTGTCCGACGAATGACATATTGATTTTGGCAATATCTTTTCCGGCAGCTGTAACCATTTTTTCAAAAAGGGCGCCGGCATTTTTAACGGACAAGTTTTCGGACAGATTTCCAAAAATATGATAAACGCCGGAATAAGTACTCACATTTGAAATTTCAACGGAATCGAGTGTTTCTTCCTTGCTTCCACTTTCGTTTTCAAAAGATTCGTCGATTAATTCTTGAATTGTTTTTCCTTCCTTCATGACCAAATCATAAATTTGATTCACCGCATCATCATTTTTGGAAGCAGCCATGTGCAGTATTTTTGCATTCGGATTCATTTCTTTCAAAAACGTTTCAACGATTTGGATTTTTTCATCATCCGCCAAATCAATTTTATTAATGCCGATGATTTCCGCTTCCTTAAATTGCTGTTCCACAAATTTTGGGATTTGGGACAATTCGGCTGCAAATCTGGAAACATCAACAAGCGTTACAATCGGCGCAAACGTCATCATGATGTTTAAACTCAATAATTCGTCTCGAATCTGGCTTGGAAAAGAAAGTCCGGTCGGCTCCATAATGAGAATGTCGGGTTTGTAAATGTCTGCCAATTCTGAAACAGTGATTACTAATCCGAGTTTTAATGAACAGCAAATACAGCCGTCAGTAATTTCCCGAGACGGGATGCCTGCAATTTCAAGCGTTTCGCCGTCAATTCCAATTTCTCCGATTTCATTAACAATCAACGCGACTTTTTTATTATTTGCCGCCAGTTTTTGAATCAGTTTTAAAACGGTTGTTGTTTTGCCGCTTCCTAAAAAGCCACCGATAATGAAAACTTTCATGTTTTTTCACTGCTTTTTCTGCCTTAGATCAATGATATCAAATCATAAAGGGCTGCCTTTGGATCTTTAGCTTTGACAATTCCTGAAGCCAATAAAACGCCTTTGGCACCCAAATCAACGGCGGCTTTTAAATCTTCTCCTTTAGAAATGCCGGCGCCGCAAAGCACTTTTACATTCGGATTTATTTTAAAAACATCATTCACCGATTTGACAATAACATCCGGATCAGCTTTTGAGACAGGAATTCCCGAGCCGATGAGTTCCGGAGGTTCAATGGCGACATAATCCGGTGCAAGAGATGCGGCAGCGGCAGTTGTTGCGGCATTATTGGTACAGACAACAGAAGCCATTTTATTTTCTTTTAACATTGTCACAATCTTTTCAATTTCAGCAAGCGTTAATCTTTTTTCAGAATGGTTCACCAAACTGCCGCAAGCACCTGCCTCTTTGACGGATTTGATGTAAGCATGACCGGTGTAACTTCCGGACCCGACGCTGTCGATATGCTGCGCATAGACCGGAAGATCAACTTTTGAAGAAACGCGATAAAGGTCTGCCGTTTGAGGCGCAATTGCAATTTTTGCACCCGAATCTTTAGAGACATCTCGACAGGCTTCTGCCAATTTAACAGCGTTTATTCCGGTTCCTTCATCATAGGTTTTAAGGTTGAGTAAAATAAAAACAGACATTTTGTCACTCCATCTTTCAGTTTTAATTTAAGAAATGGGTTTGAACATTTAAAAAGGTGTCACAAAAAAGAAAGGACAAAAATTTTAAAAATTCAAAAAAAGAAAGGATAAAAATTTTAAAGATTCAAAAAAAGAAAGGACAAAAATTTTAAAGATTCAAAAAAAGAAAGGACAAAAATTTTAAAGATTCAAAAAAAGAAAGGACAAAAATTTTAAAGATTCAAAAAAAGAGGAAGATGAAAAGGTGTTGAAAAAAGAAGGATACAGAAGTGTATCCTTTACTTTTTGTTTTCTTTTTCAATTTCAAATTCTCTGTATTTGTTATAAACAAATGCTGCAACTGCCCACATATAGAGCAAGACGATAATAATTCGTGCAGGCGGTTCTGGTGGGTCAGGAGGGTCTGGTTTTTCCGGCGGAACCACGGGTTTTCCCGGATTAACAATCGTTCCGCCACCGTTTCCTCCGCCACCGGTGCCTCCATTATTGCGCCATTGAGCCGTTACGGTCACATTTTCAGCCGGCATTGTGAAGGTCGTTATTGCATTGTTCGCATTTGCAAGGGTCGCAGCGCCTGCATTTACGATCCATCCGTTAAAGGTATATCCGCTTCGGCTGCCGGCGTCGATGGTGACAAGCGTCCCTTCCGTATAGGTTCCTGTGCCGTTCACAGCGGCATAACTTCCAATTACCGTTACCTCATAAGTGTTTTGTGTCCATTGAGCCGTTACAGTCACGTCTTCATTTGGCATCAGGAAAGTTGTTATTGCATCGCTTGCATCTGCAAGGACCGCAGTGCCCATATCTACCGTCCAACCGGCAAAAGTATATCCACTTCGGATGCCGGCGTCGATGGTGACAAGCGTTCCTTCCGTGTAATTTCCTGTACCGTTCACAGCTGCATAACTGTCAATCACAATGACCTCGTAGGTGGGTATCCATTGGGCGTAAACGGTAATATCGCTGTTAACCACCGTACTTCCTGTAAATTCAGTACCTGAACCATCGGCTGCTGTATTCCATTCTTTGAAGGCATAACCTGTCCGTATCGGTGCGTCCGGCATATCCGTGCCGAGCGAATTGCCGGCTTCCAAGAGACGGGTATCTGTTATCCACCCGCCGCCAAAGGCGCCGCC
>WRNK01000017.1 GCA_009776675.1 Methanimicrococcus sp. | reverse complement strand
ACCGGAAAAAAGAAAGAACTGATTCTTAAAAAATTATCCAAGTTCATTAAAGACCCCGAATCTAAAGTTATTTTTGCCGAAGATGGACTTGCCCGCGGCGCTGCGGTTATGTCAAGATGTATGAATTCCATGGGCTGCCCGGGCAATCCGTTTGGCGGAAACAGAGGAAACAGTTGCATCATGAAAGAACGCCAAAAATATCAAAATCGATATTGAAATAACTGTTGAGATCAGCAAGAACTGACTGACAAAAAAACAGATTATGCAATTGACAATGATAATAAATTATATCATCACAATGAAAATGGATTATGTAATTGACAATGAAAATGGATTAATGTAATCAACAACGATAATCCGGATTTAATAAAATCAAATTAACCTGCACCGCCCGGGGCGTCACGGCTTTCAACGTTTTGAAGAGATTCTACAGCTTCCTCTTGAATACGTATTTTTTTCTCAATTTCTGCTTCCAAATCTCTGCGTTTTATTGCGACAATCGGGACTTCTTCAGTCGATTCCAAAAACTCAATTTTGTAATAAAGTTCGGTCGATTCTAAATAAGCCCAAATCCCTTCATCATCTTCCATGATTTCAATAATTTTACCGACAGTTCCTGTGTTGATGTACTTGACATAGTCACCGACTTTTATCTTACGACCGCGGGTATCAAAAAATTCAAAATTTTGGAGCTCTGCCATGATTCTTTTTTTAGGTTTTCAAGGATTATATAGTTAATTCTGCCGATTTATTTCTTCAAATCGAATCATTTTTTCATCAATCGTTTTTTCATCTGATCATTCTTTCATCTGATCATTTTTAACCTGATCATTTTTAACCTGATCATTTTTAACCTGATCATTTTTTCATCTGATCAATATGCTGTGTATGCCTCGGCAAAACGGCAATGCCCTTTGATGATGAGTTCATTTCAATACCCGACATTTTTGCCTTCCCGACGCCAATGACATTTTCTCCGAGAATAATCACATCATCCCCGAAACGAATAGCCGGATCAGCAAAACGAATCCCCGGCGCCAGCAAAGAGCCTTTCGGAAGAAAATTGTCAATCTGCACGGTATATTGACCGGCATACTTGTCAGAAGCAATCAATTTCTGAGCCGCAGCAATCGACAGCGCCAACATCCCAAACTGCGGAACCATGACCGCCAGCTGAACCGTTCCTTTCTCTGTTTCATCCAGTATCATAAATTTTGGAAAATTGCCTTTTACGATTGTATTTTCCGTAAACAGCGCATCCGCAAGCGATCCGAATTGATAGCGTGCGACAGCCTTTACCTGATCCAATTTTTCTTCAGCGACATTTCTTTTCAAAAGCGTCGGACGGCTTCTCTTTTCGTTTGACGGCGGCGCAGATTCTTCAACAAGGTGATCAATCGTCATTCTCAAATTTTTCAAGCTGTTTTGAGACGCCAAACTCCCCTGTGCCGTAAAAATGATAGGAATGTCCAATTTTTTGGAAACGCTTTCACAAATTTCGCGATACGGACCTTCAACATGTGCTGCAATATGTTTGTATAAATTTTTGTTTTGTGTGAGGTACTGTTCCAAAAGACCGCCGACAAACGCGCGCTCTTCCAAATCCCAATGGCCCGTGACTGTTGTATCATAATGCGCTGCCGGATAAGTCAATTCGAGTTCCCTTGGAACGATGCCGATTGGCGACGTCATAATCAACTCATTCACATACTTGCGGTTTTTTTCGATCGCCTGAATGAATTTTTGATGGGAGGTAGAAATCGAATACGGTTTTTTTGAAGCGCACGGGAAAATGATCAATATTTCTTTTGGAGGCGCGATGTATTCGGAAATGACGCGCTTTGCAAAACGCTGAATTTCGGCACGATTTTGTGATTCGGACGTTGTTGCGTACAGTGTTTCTCTTCGAAATGTCGGTGCCATACGTTGGGCAAGCGGACTTCTGTCAAACAATCTCAAAAGACCCGTCAGCCACGTTTGTGTCCGGCACTGCCCTTCAACATATTCTCTTAAAGCCCCTTTTCTGATTTTTTCACGAACCAACGACATTTCAGATTCGAGCGCGTTAATGTTGTGTTCCAAAAGAACCGAAAAACGCTCCTTTGCAGCCATTCCTTTTAAGTCCGCCGCGTTTTTGCCAAAGCAAGCCGTACACCGGCACGGCAGCTCTGTTAAATCTTCCAAGAAAAAGGTGCCGGCTGTTGTCATATATTTGTCCGAGCAAGCCGCAACTTCGGCACGCGTTGTATCCAATAAATCGGCACCGAGATAAACAAGCATTGAAACATTTTCAGGCGTTGCTAAATTCGGCAGCCACAAAGCCGCATCTGCCGGTATTCTTTCTTTGATATTCAAAAACGCTTCAAAAAATCCGATGGCATCGTTTTCAAATGTACCGGCGCCCTCCATGATATAAACATCACAGCCCGGTTTTTCAACCGAAAACGAGGATTTTTTGTCGGCAGGATCGTTTTTGGGTTCTGATACGTCTTTCGTTTCAGTCGATGTATCACAAAAATCATCATCAATAGATGTTTTTTTAGTTTCATCACACATATCACAAAGACAGCCGCCAATGTGTGTTTTTTTTGCCGAATTTGGTCGAATCATTCCGGCTGTCGGCCTTTTTTGAATAACATCTAAAGACATTAGGGTTTCATAAATTCGGGCTTGGCGCCGATTGTTGTCTTCTTCGGGATACGCCAATGAAAATTGATTTCTTGGGAGAATCAAAAGGTCGGTCTCGTTTGTTTTTTTGATCTTGTCGATTAAAATTTCAGGCATACCTTCTTCAATTCCAAAAGACCAAAGCGTTCCGATGTTTTTGAAAGGATAATCCGAAACATTGGCCGCCAATTTAGATGAATCAACAAGATAGGGGGTTTGAATAAACGGCGGCGCCGCTGTGCCGGAATGAACATAAAGTTTTCCAATACGGGCGGGTCCGTCTCGGTCATCGATTTCAAAAAATTTTGTCATGGACTCTTAAAATATGTCATTTAATAAAAAAACTCTCTTTCAGTGTATTTATTTTCAATTTATTTTACTAAACATATATATACAGGATTTACAAATTAAATAGTATGCCGGAATTTTCAAATCCCTTTTCCAGTCTCAAAAACGGCCGCAAGCTTACACACGATGAGCTTGTTCGCTCCATTCGTTTTTTGGTTTCCGCCGAATACGAAGCAGTACAAATGTACCAGCAGCTTGCCGAGTCAATTGATAACGAATTGGCAAAAGAAGTACTCTTAGAAATCGCCGACGAAGAAAAAGTCCATGCCGGCGAATTTTTGAGGCTGCTTTATGAACTTCAGCCCGATGAAGAAAAATTCTATAAAGAAGGCGCTGAAGAAGTCGAAGAAGAAATCGAAAAAGTAAAAAAGCCTTCAAAAAGAACCAAGAAATAATAAGCAGATATTTCTTTACTTTTTTTCATTTTTTGAAAAACCCATGTTGATGGGACCCGCTTGAATAGCGAAGAAACAAAACTTTTTTGAAGTAGGGGATACTCCGTTTAAAATCAGCCTGACCGCTTCCGACAAAATGCCCATAATAAGAAGATATAAGAAGTTGTTAAGGAATATATATTAAAAATTATAAGGAGTTATTAAGAATTATAAGGAGTAATGAAAATGAAACGGACAATCGCATACAAGACAGTAATTGCTATCTGCGTGGTGGTTTTAATAACAACATCGCTGACTGCCTGCCTTGGAGGCAATAAAGATGATACAGACGGCGTTGAGTCAACGAAAACGCCGGGAACAACAACACCGAGTACAGGCAATGACGCTGTTTCCATGAATGCGCTTGTAGGGACTTGGGGCTGTCGTGATAACGGCGGAGAACATTTTTATTATGTCTTCGAGGCTAATGGAAACTTTACATATTATAGAGGTTCGACTTATTCAACAGACGGTTTGTTTACAAGGTACGAGTTTTATACAAAAGGGAAATACCGTGTGAAAGACCATGTTATAGAGTTCTATGACTGCCAAAGAGATTCTCACATGGGAGCTTCGTGGAAATATTTTGGTGTTGGTTCATTCCTTGATTTGCAGTATGATATTCCGTTTGACAGCACCCCTCTGGAAGATCCACGCAAAGCAGACAACGCTACTGTGATGTTTGAATTCACAAACGCCACGACTCTGCGTATCATAAGCGAATCCGGCATTGTTTGGGGAAATTATGACATGGATTTTAAGTACATGGGAAACAGCCGCAGTGTGACCGTCCCGACACATCGCATACCTGTTCCTGACCTCGCATGGCCAAAAAACAAACTTCCGCCGGAGGTGCCGGCATACACCGATGGAAGCATTCGGGAAATTGACGACACCAGCCACGACAGAACAGTATACATCTACATTGAACGGACGTCACGCGAAGCTCTTGTGGACTATGGTGAACGCCTGATACAATCGGGATGGGAACCCGACTACTTCGACGGATTACTTGACGGTACAGATGATGTGCTATGGTTGGAAAAGGACGGGCTCCATGTTCACCTCTATTTGAGGAGAGACGATTATGTGGAAATTGCTTTTTGGTATGAAATGGGAGCTCAAAAATACTGGTAAGCGTCAGTTACCAAGGACCAATTCTTTTGTTACCGACCTGTATTCTAATGTTATAACGGCTCTCATATTTAATTAAATCAAATTTTGAAAAACATTAGAGATGCCCTTTTATTTTTCATTTTATTTTTTGAAAAACGGCTCAAATAGGTATATATAGCCTATCAGCATGAAAAATGCAAAAAGATCAAAATTACATGAAATGTTTTTTTAAAATATTTTTATTTATGAATCAGCCGGTGTTTTTCGATGAAACACGAAGATGAACTTATTAAAATTTGTAATGACCGCGTCACAAAAGCTCCTGCCGAGCTTTGCTGTTATTCAGGCGACGGCTCTCAAATCAAGGGAAAGCCGGATTTTGTGATTTTTCCAAAAACAACCGAAGAAGTCTCTCAAATCGTGGCGTATGCCAATGAAAATAAAATCCCTGTCACTGCCAGAGGCGCCGGAACCGGACTTGCCGGCGGTGCAGTTCCCGTCTGCGGCGGCATTGTTTTAGATATGTCGTCTATGGACAAAATCATTGAAATTGACATTGACAACATTCAAGTCATCGTAGAGCCCGGCGTCGTTCAAGACAAACTGAATGAAAAACTAAAGCCCCACGGCTTCTTTTTTCCTCCAAACCCCGGAAGTTCGGCGACTTGTACAATCGGCGGCCAAATCGCCAACAATGCAAGCGGTATGCGTTGTGTGAAGTACGGGACAACAAAAAATTATGTCTTGGATTTAGAAGTTGTTTTGGCGGACGGATCTGTGATTCGCACAGGATCCAAATGCTTGAAATCGTCCGCCGGATACGACTTGTCCCGCCTTTTTGTCGGCTCGGAAGGGACGCTTGGCATTATCACAAAAGCCGTTTTGAAAATTGCACCGCTTCCCAAAGCTCGAAAAATCGTCATGATTTCATTTCCGACGCCGGAAGCTGCCGGTTTATCGATTTCCCGCGTTTTTGCCGCAGGCGTCATTCCATCCGCTTGTGAAATTTTAGATAAAACATCCGTATCCGTCTTAACAAAACTGGATCCGAATGTGATTTTTCCAAAAGACGGCGACGTTGTTTTATTTGAAGTGGACGGAAGCAAAGCATCTGTTAATGAAGACGCGCAGCTTCTTGCAAATGCCTGCAAAGACATATCCAAAAGCATTATGATGACGGATGATCCCGACAAAATGAAAGAAATCTGGGATGCCAGAAGCCTCCTTGGTGCAGCGATTTCAAAACTTGACCCGACAAAAACACGTATCTACATCGGCGAAGACTTGGGCATTCCGATTAAAAAATTGCCGGAAATGATTGCCAAAATATATGAAATTACAAAAAGCGCTGACTTGATTCCGATGATTTACGGACATATCGGCGACGGCACACTTCATATTGGGCTGTTCATTGACGTTTTAAACGAAGATGAATGGAAAAAACTCGATATTGCTGCCGATAAACTGCATCTGGCTGCCATAGAGCTTGGTGGAACAGTCAGCTCCGAACACGGCATTGGCGCAGCTCGCGGGATGTATTTAGAAAAACAGTGCGGTTCGGCGTTTAATATTATGAAAGAAATCAAAAAATCATTGGATCCGAAAGGAATTTTAAATCCGGGAAAATTGGGGCTCTGAGAAAGAAAGAAAAAAGAGACCTGAGAAAGAGAGAAAAAAGAGGCTCTGAAAAAGTGAGAAAAAAGAGACTCTGATAAAGTAAGAAAAAGAGAGAGGCGGGAAAGCAGAGGGATAAAATGTTTCAAAAAATGGATAAAAGAGACCTTTACCGTTGTGTCAGCTGCGGAAACTGCCGCTCCGTCTGTCCGGTCTTTGAGCAAACCGGAAAAGAATCCAAAAACACCCGGGGCCGCATATTGGTCATTCGAGATGTGTATGAAGGAAAACTCTCGGATGATTCTGTTTTTGACAGCATCAACACTTGTACAACGTGTGGGTACTGTACAGAAGCGTGTCCGGCAGGCGTTCATCCGCCCGAACTTGTGGAAGCGGCCAGAAACGGACTTGTCTCGCAAGGAAAAATGACACCGACTCAAAAGAAAATTTTTGAAACCGTCCGCCAATATTCAAACACCCTCGGAGATTCCGGTGACCGGCTGGAATGGTTAAAGGGATCGGGTCTGCAAATTCCAAAAAAAGCAGAAGCGGTTTATTTTGTCGGATGTTTAGATACTTACCGCTACCCGGAAACGGCGTTGAAAACATATGCCCTCTTAAACAAAATGGGCGTTGGTTTGCTTGAAGATGAAAAATGCTGCGGTTCACCCCTTCTTCGCCTTGGTTTTGACGCCGGCGATCTCATGAAACACAACGCCAATCAAATCAAAAAATCGGGTGCAAAAACAATTATTTCGGGCTGTGCCGGCTGTTACAACACATTAAAAAATAATTATTCATTAACAGGATGCCAAAGTGTAACCGTTTCAGAATATCTGGCGGCAAATTTAAAAGATTTGAAAAAAACCGGATTAAAGAAATTAAATTTGAAAGTCACCTATCACGACCCGTGCCACGCCGGTCGACACAACCGTGTTTTTGATGAACCGCGCCAAATCATTCGCGAAATTTGTGGTGCCGAAAATTTCATTGAAATGAAAAACATTCGAGAAAAATCAAGATGCTGCGGAGGCGGAGGCGGTGTTCGTTCCGGCTATAACGAATTATCAATTTCAATGGCGAAAAAAAGAATTGAAGATGCTCCAAAAGACATCGATTACATCGTGACAACGTGCCCCCTTTGCCTTCGGAATTTAAGAGATGCAAACGGCAGCATTCCTGTCATTGATTTAATCGAACTTGTCAGTATGGCTTTGGAAAAATAAGGCTTATGAATTCTTTTTTTACCGATAGCAACATAAAAATAAATTGCAAAAATAAAAAATAAGGCTTATAAATATTCTTTTGACCGATAGCAACATAAAAATAAATTGCAAAAATAAAAAATAGAGTTTATAAATACTCTTTTGATCGATGCAACATAAAAATAAATTTTAAAAATAAAAAATAAGGCTTATAAATGCTTTTTTAAGAAGTCTCTAATTTCTTCTGATTTAGACCATCCTTTGTCCAAACCGGAAATCACTTCCTCTATTTGCCCGCATTGATAAATGATTTGACTGGCTGTTTCTTTATCCTCAGACGTTTCTGATAGTAAAACAACATTGGTTAATGGATTGCGAATGTTGTCAATGATTGTTGCAAATTTTTCAATATTATTTTCCAGCTGCTCAAAAGATCGGCGATTAATTTCTTTTTGCTGTTTGCTTTCAGTAATATTAATTGCCAAGAGAACGTAACCATCTAAAACACCATTTTCATCTTTCGCCGGATTGGAAATAATATGCCAAAATTTCCCGTCAGCACTTCGAAATTCAAGTGAAATGTTTTTGTTGCTGGAAAATTCTTTGCGAATATATTCAAAGTTCTCCGGTGAAAAAACACTAAACGTGAGACGGTCCAGACGTTTTCCTTCAACCGGTATATCACTCACTTTAAATTCCTTATAAAAAGAGCTGCTTACCCATCGAATTTTAAATTGCCTGTCAATATAAATCAATACTTCCGGAACGAAATCCAAGATCAAATTCTTTTCAATATCTTTTTGGTTAGCGATTTTTTTTGCTTTGAGAACCTTACCGGCAACAAGCGCCAGCAAAAAGCCAAAAATTAAACATAACAAAAGAATGGTCACATAAGTAAAAATGCTTGTATCGGTTGTTAACGGTGCAAAAAGAAAAGATAGAAAAGGTGTAAATTTTGAATTTTGTGAAATGAAAAAGTAACGGGAGACAGCTTCCGCTAAAATGTATACAAGGCCGATCATTATTGAAAAAAGAATAATCTTAGATTCCATTTTTAGTGACATTATATATACCAACTTTTAGGAAAAACAAAATATGACTTAATATAAAGAAGTATACCTATATAATATTATTTGCTTCGTGTCGAATACCAACGATATATCATTTATTTATTATATCGTATTTGTGTTTTTTATAATTTTTGTAAGAAGTACAGACTGCATCATATTTTAGTGTTTTTTAAATCCCCAGCGATCCTTTGAAATGAGGCATTCCGATTGATCACCAATTAAATCACCCCGTCCAACCATTTCAAGAGCTTGCCGAATTGTTTCTTTGTTGTCGGGATTTTGATATTGTAAAAGAACGCGCTGCATCTTTTTTTCGGTTCTGGTTACAGGAACGTAAATTTTTTCCATCGTAAACGGGTCAAGACCGGTATGGAACATGCATGTCGAAATCGTCATAGGCGTCGGCGTAAAATCTTGCACCTGTTCCGTGCAGCGATTATTGTCGCGAATATATTCTGCCATTTCAACGGCATTTTCAAGTGTACAGCCGGGATGCCCTGAAATTTGGAAAGCAACAAGATATTGTTCCATGCCTAGTTTTTTATTGATTTCTCTAAAGGCGGACTCAAATTTTTCAAATGTAGCACGATTTGGTTTTCTCATAACTTTTGTAACATTGTCGCAAAAATGTTCCGGTGCGACTTTTAATTGACCTCCGACATGATAAGCGCACAGCGTTTCTAAATAATCCATATCTTGAAGTGCTAAATCAAATCGAACACCGTATCCTGTCAAAACTTTGCGGACATTTGGCAATTCTCTTAATTGTTTTAATAGAGAAAGCAATCGAGAGTGATCTGCCCGAAGAGAGGGACAAATTGACGGAACCAAACAGTTTTTGTGTGTACAAGCGCCATTTTTTTCCCAAGACGGACATGTCATGCCATACATATTTGCACTTGGTCCGCCAAGACCGTTGATGATTCCGTTGAAATCTTCCATTTCTGAAATGAGTTTAGCTTCTCTGAGAACGGAGGCTTCACTTCGGTTACAAATCGCACGCCCCTGATGCTGAGTGATTGCACAAAAAGAACAGCCACCAAAGCAGCCGCGATGACTTGTAATTGAAAAACGGACAACATCTAAACCAGGGACGGGCTCTGTGTAGAAAGGATGCTCTAACCGAAGATAAGGCAATTCGTAAACGTCATCCATTTCAGCTTCTGTTAAACCGCGCATGGGCGGATTTTGAACAATAACTGTTTTTGGATGCAGCTGAATTATTGTTTTGCCACAAACCGGATTTTGATTTTCATAAATGACTCTAAAGGCGTTTGCATATTGTTCTTTATAATCGCGAACCTCTTCAAAACTCGGAACTTCAATAAATTTTGGATCAGCCAAAAGTCTTTCCTTAGATTCTTTCCATTCCTTAACCGGCATTTTCCAAACCGTTCCGGGAATATCGCGCATATTAAAGACAGATTCGCCGTTGTCCAAACGTTTGGCAATTTCAGTAATTTGAAGCTCACCCATACCATAAACAATCAAATCAATCGGCGCATCTGCTAAAACCGATTGGCGAACATCATTCGATAAATAATCAAACTCTGCGAAACGACGAAGAGAGGCTTCAATACCGCCGGCAATAATCACTGCATCAGGATAAGCTTGGCGAATACGGTTGCTGTAAGCAATAACAGCGCGGTCGGGTCTTAACCCGCTGACACCGCCCGGGGAATATAAGTCATTTTCGCGGCGATAAAGAAGGGGTGTATAATTGTTCACTAAAGAATCAGCATTGCCGGCACTTACTGAGAAAAAAAGACGCGGTTTTCCGAGAACTTCAAAGGCGTCTTTGCTTGTATAGTCCGGCTGTGCAATGATTCCGACACGATAGCCGGCTTTTTCTAAAACACGACCGATGACGGCTGTACCAAAACCGGAATGATCGACATAAGCATCGCCGCTGACCAAAATAATATCCAATTCATCCCAGCCTTTTTGACGGGCTTCTTTTAAACTCATTGGGAGAAAATCGGTGGCTTTCGCTTTGGCTTCTTTGTGACGGCGCTCAAAAAAATGATTTACTTTCTTGTCAACGTCGTTTTTTTTTGACTCGGATTTTACAGATGTATCATCTTCAAAACGTTTTTTTTTATTTTTTTCAAATTTTTCGGTATCGGATTTTTTGGTTTTTTCCGATTTTTGAGAAGGGATTGCGGTTCC
Source organism: Methanimicrococcus sp. (assembly GCA_009776675.1). Next base: position 2,311 of record WRNK01000017.1, on the reverse strand, counting down.
CAAAACGCCCAATTGTCCGATTGGAGGCTGAGAGGAACGTTTTTCAAAAACAGTCTTTTCTTTTCGAGAGGATGTTTTTTCGGTTGCTGTTTCTGTCGGAATCGCAATTTTAGATGAATCGGCACCTAATTGACCGACCGGTTTTTCCCTGCCGGCAATAACGCGGCGATCGTTTGCTTTTCCAACGACAACTGTACCTCGAATGCCGACAGATCCGATAGATTGATCTTTGTTTTTATTTGGAGGCTCTTTTTTTGTATTTGGTTTTTTCCCGATATTTGGTTCTTCCGCATTTTTTTTCTTTGACTCTGCCATTAATACTTCTCCAGTTTTTTTATTTTTTTTACAAATGCGGTTACGGGTTCATCCTCGAAGACATCATGTATGATAATTGAATGGACTGTGATGCGTTTTTAATTGTCGGGGCGCCATGCCCGGGATATAAATTCTGAACAGGGATTTGTGTTAATTTTTGAATGGAAGCCGTCATCTCTTCACAGACGGAATTTTCAAAATCGGATCTTCCGATGCCGCCGTCTGAAAAAACGGTATCGCCGGAAAAAAGAGACTGTGAATTCTTTTCATACAAACAGATACAGCCGATTGTATGTCCGGGTGTTGAAATGACTTTTAAACATTCTTCTTCTCCATTTTCATTGGGACCGATTGGGATTTGATCACCATCTTGATATAAAATATCGGGTATCGGCGCTTTTGCCCTTTGCCCGAAATTAAGAGCACTGGATAATTTGTCGCTGAGAAGTGCGGATGCCTCAGCTTCACTGATGCCGACTTTTGCACCGCTTTTTTGGATAATGGCGGTGGCGGCTCCGAAATGATCATAGTGTCCGTGTGTTAAAATGATCAATTCGATGTTTGAAACAGGAACAAGTTTTCCCAGTTTCAACAAAACCTGCTCTGAAGACATTCCTGCATCAACCAGTATTTTTTTGTTGATCAAATAAACATTTGAATCATAATAACCCGACATGATCATGTCAACCTGCATCGTTTCACCTTATCCTTTATCCTTAACCCTTTTCCTTACCCTTTGCCTTTTGCCCTTTATCCTTACCCTTTGCCTTTTATCCTTACCTTTGTCCTTTGCCTTTTATCCTTTGATCACGCCGATTGGAATGAGCCGAGCAACTTTTTGAGCAATGCCGAGATGATCAACAACGTCAACAACATCATCGCTGGACTTGTAAACACTTGGCGCTTCTTCTGCAATGACAGATGCCTTTTCGGCACGGACAGTCACGCCTTGTCGTGCCAACTCGTCTCGGATTTTTTCGCCGTTCATGTTGTGTTTGGCTTGACCGCGTCCCATAATACGACCGGCGCCATGACAAGCGCTTCCAAATGAGAGAGACATGGAAGAGGGTCCGCCTTTTAAAACAAATGACGGTGTTCCCATGCTTCCCGGAATTAAAACGGGTTGACCGACATCCCTGTATTGTTGGGGAACTTCGGAATGTCCTGCCGGAAACGCACGCGTCGCTCCTTTTCTGTGGACATAGACATCCTTTTTTTGACCGTCAACAGTGTGTGTTTCAAACTTTGCAACATTGTGTGCGACATCATAAAGCAAATCCATTCCGAGTGCATCCGTATCTTTGCCGTAAAATTTTTCAAAAACTTCGCGTGTCCAGTGCATGATGATTTGACGATTCGCCCACGCATAATTGGCACCGCAAATCATGGATTGGTAGTAATCCTGAGCTTCTTTAGAAGATGCCGGCGCACATGCAAGCTGCATATCCGGAACATTGATTTTGTATTTTTTAACGGCTTGATTTAATGTTTGCAGATGGTCGGTACAAATTTGATGGCCGGCGCCGCGAGAGCCGCAGTGGATCATGACCGTGACTTGACCTTCAAAAAGACCGTAAGCTGCTGCCGCAACCGGATCGTAAATTTTATCCACATATTGGATTTCTAAAAAGTGGTTGCCGCTTCCAAGTGTTCCGAATTGGGGGCGTCCACGCTTTCGTGCCTTCGCACCGACTTTTTCGGGGTCGCCGCCTTCCATAAATCCGGCAGATTCACAATTTGGCGTGTCGCTTTCAATACCGTAACCGGCTTCAACCGCCCATTGAGAACCGTTTGTAAAAGCACCGGTTAACTCCGCATCTGTGACTTTAAATTCGCTTTTTGAGCCGACACCGGATGGGATTTTGTGAAATAAACTTTCTGTAAGCGTTTTCATGTGAGGAGCAGCATCTTCTTTTCTTAAGTTGGTTTTCATCAATCGAACACCGCAATTGATGTCAAAGCCAACGCCGCCGGGGCAGATGACACCCTCGTCTTG
>WRNK01000016.1 GCA_009776675.1 Methanimicrococcus sp. | reverse complement strand
CAGATAATCAGCAATTTCTTCCATAAACAAGCCGCCGTATTTTTTGAGTTTGATTTCGGCAACGCCGACGATTTTTAAAAACGCTTTGCCATCTGTCGGAAAATCGGTCGCCATTTGGCGCAGGCTCGTGTCAGCAAAAATAATGTAAGGCGGCAAATTTTTATCCGAAGCGATTTTTTTTCTTAAATTTCGAAGGCGGTCAAATAAAGCCTCATCAAATTTTCCGATTTGAATTTTTTGGGAAACAGATTCGTTGGAACTCTTTTGGATCGGGTTTTCAATCACATTTGATAAAATGGTTTTTTTGCCGGTGAAAGTCAAGGTACCGCTATTGGTTTCATGATAATCTTCATCATCATTCGTTTTATTGTTAATGATATCATTAATGGCATCCTCGATTTCATCCTCATTTTCAATGATTTCGTATTCAAATGTGTTTTTGTTCTCATCATACTCATCCACTGCGGCATTGTCAACATTACCATACTCATCCTCGATATCGCCGCCAACATCTTCGTCTTCAATAAACGTGCCGGCACCCGAACTGATTTCTTTTCCCGGCAAAATCGTTTGGCTTCTTGAGATTTTTGAAATCGGCGGTTCTGTTAATACAACACACGTTTCGCCTGCCATCACTTTTCGAGAAATCTGTGTGAGTTTGACAATCGGATAACGCTCGCCGCTGACGCTCAAATAATTTCCTTGAATCAATTCATTTCCGATACGCTTCCATTCTGTTTTAGAAATATGCTTTCCCGAACCGTGGCATCCTAAACGATCATGACGCGCTTCTTTGACTTTTTGAGTTCGGGCGCCGCATAACACATCAACAACGTGCGACATTCCAAAACGTTGTCCGGTTTGATGAACGCATTCCATCATCAAAACGGCTTGGTCGGTTCCGTCCACTTTTTCGCGCGGATGAAAACAGGAATCACAGTTGTTGCACGGCTCTGTTATGGTTTCTCCAAAATAGCGGAGCAAAAAGTTTCGGCGGCACTCTGTACTTTCGCAGTATTCGACAATTTGAGAGAGCTGCTGAAACGCCAAATCCCTTTCTTTTTTGCTTGGCTTTTTCTCAATCAAAAAACGAATTTTATGCCAGTCGCCTCGATTGAAAAACAAAATGCACTCACATTCTAACCCGTCTCTTCCGCCGCGACCGGTTTCTTGGTAGTAGCTTTCCAAATTTTTTGGCAAATCGTAATGGATGACAAAACGAACATCCGGTTTATCAATTCCCATTCCAAAGGCAATGGTGGCGACAATAATGTCAACGTCATCGTGAATAAAGCGTTCTTGGTTTTTGGAACGCTTCTCATCTGACAAACCTGCGTGATACGGCAGGCATGAAAATCCCAGCTTTGACAGGCGCGCTGCGACACGCTCGACGGCGTCGCGGCTTTGGCAGTAAATGATTCCCGATTTGTTTCGATTCTTTTTCAAGTAGCCTTCAATTTGTTCCATCGTGTCTTTTTTTTCCACGATCTGGTAGGACAAATTCGGGCGGTTGAAGCTTGAAATTTTAATGACAGGATCTTTTAATTGCAGCACATGAACAATATCGCGACGGACCCGCTCTGTTGCGGTTGCCGTTAATGCGGCAATACAAGTGTTTGGAAAATGCGTCCGAATGTCGGAAAGTTTTCGGTATTCGGGACGAAAGTCATGCCCCCATTCCGAAACGCAGTGTGCCTCGTCAATCGCAAAAAGACTGATTGGTATTTTTTTCAAAAGAGAAATCGTGCTGCTCATCATCAGACGTTCCGGCGCAACATAGAGAATTTTAAGATGACCTTCACAGAGGCGTCTTTTAATATCGACACTTTCCGATTCCGACAGCGTACTGTTTAAGTAGGCGGCAGCGATTCCGTTTGAAACCAAACTGTCCACTTGGTCTTTCATCAGTGAAATGAGCGGCGAGACAATAATTGCCGTTCCCGTTTTGACCAACGCCGGAATTTGGTAACACAGAGATTTTCCCCCGCCGGTCGGCATAATAATAAAAGCATCTTTCCCCGAGATAAGGGCTTCAATCACTTCTTCTTGATTTGGACGAAATGTCTTGTATCCGAAATTTTTCTCAAGAACGACTGCCATTTCATTTTTGATGTCTATCATTTTTTGTCAAATACAGTAAGATGGACATATTAAAAGGGATTTTGGTTGAGGGGTGAAAGTATTCAAAAGCATGAAGGCAGAAACGAACAGACCAATGTCGAGAAAGGCGGAATAAAAAAGGCCGCCGCATTCGATGGCAGCGAATCTATAGCGGTGAGCGAATACTTCGCTATATCAAGGTATCCGCTGCATCTATTCCACATCTATTCCATTTAGTAAAACTGTTGCAAAAAGTGTTTATTCGTTGAGAATACAGCCTCCCCATTCAATAACGGTAAATCCGGTTCTTGTAAAAGGGCTTAAAGTCTGTTCTTCTATTTCAATCGGCTCATCAAGAGGCATATACGCCATAAATACTCTTAAAACACTATCCGGAGCAGGAGTAATCACAAGTTCGGCGGTATCGGTGTAAGCCTCTCCTTGGAATGTGATAAAATTATATTTATTGTTTTGCATTTGCGGGAGCCAATAGACGATAAATTCATTGTATTCTCGTGGTGTCAGCCCCATATAAGAGAGTTTTTCCTGTAAGAAATCGACTGTATCTTCCCCTTTAACGATAAAACCTTTGCTTAAATCATAATCGGCTTCGCCGTGACCTTCCCAAAACAGATATGAGTATTCTTTGCCGTCACGATGGTTTATGAGCGTACCATTCGGATATGCCGTCACGGTCCATCCGTCATGATAAGCCGGATAGGTGAAATCCAAAACACCGTCATAGTTCAAGTAGACAGTGATGTCGGTCGGCTCGTTAGGGTATAGGTAAATAACGGGCTTTGCCGGAGCTGGTTCCTGCTCTGGTCCCAGTGGGATGAGAATATCTGTTTCAGATTCAGGTACAATGGGAGTATTTGTTTCCGGTTCCGGTTCTAGCTTATCAATGTCATTTTTCACTTGGTCAACCGTGACCGTTCCATAATAAACATTTGAAAAAGTTCCGTCTCCGTTGTCAGTAAAAACTTGCGGATCACCGATATAATACCAATCAATGGAGGTTCCGTCTTCTTTGTGATTTGCCAGCAAAAACAAAAGAACGTGGTCGCCGATTTTGAATGAAGAATATCTGTTGTCGCCTGTAGAAGAATAGCCATCAACGGTTCCGCCATAAATATGTCCTTTAAAATCGGATACGTTTCCTTTCAAAACAGTAACAGGCTCAAAAGTATATTCGGTTTTGATTCCATCATCATCGGAGGGTCGATAAATTCCGATCATTCTTAAATGGTAATCCAACGAACTCGGTTTTTTACCGTCAGATGTTCCCCATATACCCCGTTCATTCGTTACTTTTGCAACAACAATTAAATCCGATTTGGAAACCAGCTCTTCATATTCTGCCCAATACCAATCAATCGCAAAATAACCAGTTTTAGAAGCTTCAATCGCTTTTTGATGGTGATAATAAATGCCAACGACTGCGATAAGTAATAAACAGACAGCTAAAACAACAATTCCGATTTTCAAATAAGATTCTTTTATCAAAACAACCCCTCTCTTCCAACTTAAATACAAATGATAATTTTATAAAATAATCACTCGTATGAAAAAACAAAATTCTATAGATTGTAAAAGATATATCCCTTGTCATAACTGCGAATCAAATTGCAGTTATCTAAAAAGTCAATGTTTTTTAATTGATTTAATGAAAAAACAAGAATTTTGAAAATAAGAAAAACTAATGAAAAAACAAAAATTTTGAAAATAAGAAAAACATTTGAAAGAAAAAAAGGAACCGAAAAATTAGTATTTCGGTGCGCGTCTGACTTTTCTTGTCACGTATCCGGCAACTTTGTTGCGGATGGTTTTGCTTTCAATGGTGGTATATTTTGTTACAAGGGCTTTGTTTTGGTCAAAGTCTTCTGTGAATGCGTCACCGTAGTTGTTTAAAAGTTTAAATGATATGGTTTTAATGTTGGATTGTCTTATATTTCCCATGCTTGATTCCTTTTTTATTGAATTTGAATAGTGTCTTTTTTGTTAACAGCGTTAACGGGTGTGTATGAATAAATCTGATTGAAATGATTTTGAAATGATATTAAATTATTTTGAAATTTTTGAAATGATTTTGCAATCTTATGCGTAAATCGAAAAACTGACGTTTGAACGGGTTATTTTGATTTATACTTTTTGTTGCTTGTTGTAAGGTTGCCCAAATGATTTTCTTTATTTAAATATATTCCGTTTCAAAGCTCAAAATTCAAATGTCATTCCGTCGTATCCGAGCGGCAATTTTTCGGCTTCGATGTCATGCGGACCGTAATAATGGCTCAAATGGGTCAATATTGTTTTTTTAGCACCGATTCTTTGAGCGATTTCTAAAGCTTGTGTCGAATTCATGTGTTTTTTAACATCCATATGCTGCGGGACAATGGCGTCTGCTATGAATAAATCCGGATTTTTGATGTATTCCAATGTTTTTTCGGGGATTTCTTTTTCCGTATCTCCGCTGACGACAATTTTGTTCCTTTTATCCGAAATCATTACGCCAATCGGCAATTTTTCAGGGAAGTGCTTGACTTCAAAAATTGAAAATTCAAGTCCGATGAGTTCAATCGGCTTGTAAAGATCCATGTAGTGCTTTTCGGGATTTAAAAATAGAAACTTGTCTGTAATGTAATCCACTGTGTCTTGGGCACCGTAAACATCGATGTGCTGCTGAACACGATAAAATTCAGGAAATCCGCCGTAATGGTCATAATGGCCGTGTGTCCAAATCACGGCATCAATATACGAAATATTCTCTCTTAAAAGCTGTTCGCGCATATCGGGGCTTGTATCAATGAGAACATTTCCTTTCGATGTTTGAACCAAAACAGAAAACCGTGTCCTTTGGCTTTTTGTTCCTTTTTTGGCATCGGTACATGAGGCACAAGAACAGCCGATGTGCGGTGTTCCGGGAGCATCGCCGGTGCCTAAAAGCGTAATTTTCATAAATGATCCTTTTTGATTTTTTCTTTTTTGATTTTTTCTTTTTTGATTTTTTCTTTTTTGATTTTTTCTTTTTTAATTTTGTGTTTTTTGATTTTGTGTTTTTTGATTTTGTGTTTTCAAACGTTTGTTTTTTTTGAACTTTTCTACTCAAACGTCTTTTTTTTCTTTTTTGTTTTCTTTTCAACTTTCTTATTGCCCTATGTAAGAAGCTATTTTTAAACCTGTTCTTCTGTCAAATGCTTTGATGGCGGTATCAATATCGCTTTGTTTCAAATTATAGCGGTTTTCCAAAAGTGCAAGCAATACGGATTCTCTGACAATCATTCTTAAGTCTGAGCCGGTATATTCTTCTGTTTTTTTGGAAACGGAATCCGTGTCAATATCGTTTTCAATTTTTCGAAGAATCGTGTCCAATATCTCTTTTCTCATTTCAAGCGTTGGCTTTTCAAAGTCAACAATTTCATCAAAACGGCGCCAAACAGCATCGTCTAAGCGCCGGGTGTGATTGGTTGCTGCAATTAAGAGAACGCCGTCTTCAACAAGGCTGATATTGTCAATGGCTTTTAAAAGTGTGTTCACCGCTTGCTTAATGGCGGCGTGTTCATCCGACGAACTGCGCGATGTTGCAATGAAGTCAAATTCATCAATAAACATAATGCATGGATTGAATCGTTTTGCCAGCGCAAAAACGCGGTCAATATTTTTGGACGTTTCTCCCAAATATTGATCGGTAATCATAGATAAGTGAACTTCCACAATCGGAATTGATAATTTTTTTGTCAGGGCGCGGGCAAAAGACGTTTTTCCCGTTCCCGGCGGACCCACAAAAAGAACTTTTCCGATATCATATAACCCGATATCTTTGAAATGGTCTTTGTTTTTGATGGCCATTTCTATTTTCTGAAGTTCGGATTTTTGGCGTTCTGTTAAAATGAGTTCATCCATCGTTTCTCGAACTTCTTCGGGCGATTTAATGTAAGCCAATTTCAGCCATTCTTTACCGCCGCTTTTGTCGTCTTCCAATTCTTCAATAATGGATTGAATCCATTCTTTAGAGGCTTCTTTTGGAGGATTTTTATCCGCAGCATCGCTGTATTTGACATTTTCCCTTTTCAGAACATTTTCAAAATAATATGCCAAAATCGGATTTTCTTGGATTTTTTCATGCGCTGCATCTTGGCGCTCAAACCATTCGGCAGCTGCCGCAAGTCCGCCCTCCGTCAAACGGATGTTTCCGGTATTTTCATCCGTTACCGCATAAGCGAAATTTTTGCCGTTTATTTTTAAAGCATTTTCAGCGCTCTCGATGTCAAATATTTTTTTAAGAACCGCTTTGTTGACTTTAAGAGGACGCAAAATTCCTTTAATTCGTGTGTCCCAAAAAGCGCGCCGGATTTTAGAAGGGATGTCATTGACATGCAACTGATCTTCTTTGTTGTAAATTTCTGTCGTCAAAAGCAATTCAATAACATCAAGAGAAATGGCGTCCATATTTGTTTTTCCTAAATTTTTCTTTTTAAAAAATTATTTATTTTTGAATATTTTAGCTAATTTTGAAATAATTTATAACTCTCTCTTTCATAATAAAATTTTCCATTTGACAATACTTTTTATTCCAATCACACATTCATAAGAAAAGTGATTCCTATGTCTTTATTTCAAAAACTCAAATCAAAATATTTCAAAAGCGGCAAAGAACCCGATCTGAAAGATATGGTGCAAAAAGCAGAACAGGGAGATGCAGATGCTCAATACAGTTTAGGCAACATATACCGGAAGGGGCTTGGCGTCCCCGTTGACTACGACAAAGCCTTTGAATGGTTCCAAAAAGCAGCAGAGCAAGGGCACATCCTTGCAAATCACAATTTAGGCATGATGTATTTGCATGGGCATTATGTCCCCGTCAATTACAGCAAAGCATTGGAATTGTTCCAAATGTCCGCAGAACAGGGACAGGTGATGTCGCAATACAATTTAGGCTATATGTATTCCGAAGGGCTTGGCGTTCCCATTGATTACGTCAGAGCGGTTTATTGGTTTCAAAAAGCAGCAGAGCAAGGAGATGCCGGTGCACAAAGCAATTTGGGCGTGATGTATATGCAGGGTCAAGGTGTCTTTAGAGATTACGGCAAAGCGACTTACTGGCTCCAAAAAGCAGCGGAACAAGGATATGCTGATTCTCAAAATCTGCTCGGTGTGATATATCAGGGCGGGCAGAGTGTACCCCTTGATTACAGCACGGCAGCCGGCTGGTTCCAAAAAGCAGCGGAACAAGGACATGACCGTGCACAATACAATTTAGGCTATTTGTATACGCAGGGGCTTGGCGTGCCCGCCAATTACAAAAAAGCAAAGAAATGGTTCCAAAAATCGGCAGAACAAGGAAATATCAGTGCACAGTATGGTTTGGGTTTGATGTATATGCAGGGACTTGGCGTATCCAAAAATCGCATCAAAGCGATGGAGTGGCTCCAAAAAGCAGCGGAACAAGGAGACGCCGATTCTCAAAATGTTTTAGGCGAACTTCACATCCCCTTCGATTACGAAAAAGCCTTTGACTGGTTCCAAAAGGCAGCGAAGCAGGGGCATGTCGAAGCACAAAATAATCTAAACCGCTTGTACTCTGAGGAACTTGGCGGTCCTGCCGATCCTGATAAATCAACAGAATGGCTCCAAAAATTGGCGGAACAAGGATATTCCAATGCACAAGTCGATTTAAGCTACAGGTACAGGGAGGGCTTTGGCGTTTCCCAAGATGACGGCAAGGCATTTGAATGGCTTTTAAAGGCGGCAGAATCGGGGCATATTCACGCTCAGTTTGAGTTAGGCTTGATGTATAAGAACGGGCGAAACGGCGTCTCCAAAGATGGCGATAACGCGGTTTACTGGCTCCAAAAAGCGGCGGAGCAGGGAGATTATTTTGCACAGCACAATTTGGGACTGATCTATCACGAGGGACTCGGTGTTGACAGAGATGACAGCAAAGCAGCAGAATGGTTTTTGAAGGCGACAGAGCATGGGTATGTTGAATCACAATTTCATATCGGTTTGATGTATGGAGAGGGAGAAGGTGTCCCCAAAGATGGCGGCAAGGCACTGGAATGGTTTTTGAAGGCAGCACAACGCGGATACATCAGTGCACAATACAATCTGGGTGTAATATATCAGGATGGTGTGGGCGTTTCTCAAGATTATGCCAAAGCTTTGGAATGGTACCAAAAGGCAGCGGAACAGGAAATGCCCAAAGCACAGTTTAAGTTGGGTTTTATGTATGAAAACGGACTGGGTGTCCCTGCCGATTACGGCAAAGCAGCTGAGTGGTATCAAAAAGCAGCGGAACAAGGGGATGCATATGCACAGAATAATTTAGGCACTATGTATGACAACGGGCGTGGTGTTTCCAAAGACTCTCAAAAATCTGTGGAATTATTTTTGATGTCGGCGAATCAGGGATATGTTCCTGCGCAGAATAATTTGGGAAAGATGTATGCAAACGGTCGCGGCGTCCCCCAAGATGACGGCAAGGCAGTGGAATGGTACCAAAAAGCAGCTCAGCAAGGACACGCCGATGCTCAGAACAATTTAGGTTCAATGTATGGAAGAGGACGTGGTGTCTCAAAAGATGATGGAGAAGCTGTGAAATGGTATCAAAAAGCGGCACAGCAGGGGTATGCTCTTGCACAGTTTAATTTAGGCTCTATGTATGATCTCGGACGTGGTGTTTTCCAAGATTTCGGTAAGGCTTTTGAATGGTATCAAAAATCAGCGGAGCAGGGGGACGTCGAAGCACAATTTAAGCTGGGCTTTATGTATCATTTCGGGCAAGGCGTCTCTGAGGATTATGACAAAGCCATGGAATGGTATCAAAAGGCAGCGGAGCAGGGACATGCATATGCTCAAAACAATTTAGGATTTCTGTATGATGCGGGGCTTGGTGTGCCACAAGATCACAGCAAAGCTTTTCATTGGTTCCAAAAGGCGGCTCAGCAGGGAATTGCCGATATGCAGAACAATTTGGGAAAAATGTACTTGGACGGGCGCGGTGTTTCAAAGGATGAGGGGAAGGCTGCAGAATGGTTTTTGAAGGCAGCGGAGCAAGGACACGTTGATTCTCAAAATCGGTTAGGCTATATGTATTACAACGGGCAGGGCATCCTCAAAGATGACGGCAAATCTTTTGAATGGTCGATGAAGGCGGCAGAGCAGGGGTATGCCGAAGCACAGAATAATGTCGGGTTTTCGTACAGCAAAGGGGTTGGCGCTCCCCAAGACGATCTCAAAGCGATTTATTGGTTCCAAAAGTCAGCAGAACAGGGGTACGCCGAAGCACAGAACAATTTGGGTTTTTCGTATGCAAACGGGCTTGGTGTTTCCATAGATTATGAGCGGGCGGCAGAATGGTACCAAAGGGCAGCAGAGCAGGGGCATGACAAAGCACAAAACAGTTTGGGTTTATTGTATGTGCATGGGTTTGGCGTGCCTGTGGATTACAATAAGGCTTTTGAATGGTTCACCGCGGCACTTGAAAATGGAAATTCTGATGCACAGACAAATTTGGAGCGAATGTATCGGGAAGGGATGCTGGTTTCTAAAAAGTGACGGCAAAGAACCCTTTAAATACTTCTGTTGCTTTAACAATGTTTTTATTTCAGTCATACATTTATGGAAAAAGTGATTTCCGTGTCTCAAATACAGAAACTTGAACCGATTTATTCCGGCAAAGCAAAAACCATCTATATGACCAACGATCCGACAAAATATATTTCCGAATTCAGGGACAGTTTAACGGCTTTTGACGGCGGCAAAAAAAGCGAAGCGTCAAAGAAAGGATATTATAATGCCCAAATTTCAAGAAAGATTTTTGAAATGCTTGAGGAAAACGGTATCAAAACCCATTATAAAGGAATGTATTCTGAGACGGACATGATTGTCGATATTGTCGAAATCATTAAGCTGGAAGTCATTGTCAGAAACATTGCTGCCGGCTCTATTACAAAAAGGTACCCGATGCCTGCCGGAAAAGTTTTTGACAAGCCGATTGTGGCTTTTGACTACAAGAGCGATGAATACCATGACCCGATGATTAATGAAGACATTGCTTTTACTTTAGGGGTTGCCACTTATGAAGAAATGGCATACATTAAAGAAACGGCTCTTAAAATCAATGCGCTCCTAAAGGATTATCTTGATAAAAACGGCTACCTTCTTCCCGACTTTAAGCTTGAGTTCGGACGCTGCGGCAATGAAATTATTCTTGCGGATGAAATTTCATGTGATACCTGCCGCATATGGGATAAAGTTACCAAAGAATCATTTGATAAAGATATTTTCAGATTCGAAAAAGGCGATCTTTCCAAAGCATATGAAACCGTTGCCAGAAAGCTTGTGCCTGAGATCTTTTAATAAAAAAATTGGGCACAATTTTCATATTTTTTCCTTTTCTTTTTCTTATGTTACTTTTTTATGCTTTCATTGAATAATGCCAAATATAGCGTGAATAATTATGGATAATAATCATTATGATGTTATCGTTGTCGGAGGCGGCATCAGCGGTATTTTGTCAGCATTGGCGCTTTCAAAACATGGAAATAGTGTTCTTGTTCTTGAAAAAGACAATATTGTCGGCGGAAATTGCCGCAGCTACAAAGTGGACGGGTTTACGGTAGATACGGGTCCGCATGCCATCACATCTCTTTTGGGTGGACCGCTTCCGAAATTGATGGATCAGTATTTTGACGCAGCGCCGCGATTTAAGCCATACGGCAATTATTTTATTAGGACACAGGACGCTCAGTTGGTTTGCTGTCCGACAAATGCGCGTGACTTTTTGGTGTTTGATTATTTACCTCTTAAAGACCGTATGAAATTGGCGTCTGTCGTTGGGTCTGTGATGGTCAAGGCGGGAACCGGAACCGATTATTCCAAACGGTCGGTTTATGACTGCCTTCCCGAAGGGCTTAGTCAAGAGACGCTGGCGTTTGCGAATACGTTTTCAATGTTTATGTCCGGGCGCGGCATGAAAGAAACGTCTGTTCAGCGTATGATTGCCGGTGCCGGTGTTGTTGCAGAGGCGAATTTAACAGGTGAAGAATTCAGTGCTATTGTTCGCGGCGATGCTCCCGCCAAAAAATTGAAAAAAGAGAAAAGGGACGGCAAGAAAGACAAAAAAGACGCTAAAAAGTCCAAGCAAAAAGAGGAAAAATCAGAGAAAAAAGAGGTGGAGAAGAAAGAGAAGTCCAAAAAACCAAAACCGCAGGATTCTTTGCTTGGCGCCGCCAAAAAAATGATGACACACGGAGGTTTTTCTACGCAGGGCTATCCGGTTGGAGGGATTCAATCTATTTTGGACTGCGCTTTAAAATCAATGCCTGCACGGGTGACTCTTCAAACAAATACGCCGGTTCTAAAAATTCTGATGGAACAAAACAAAGCGGTTGGGGTTGAAACTGCTGAGAATGAATATACGGGCGATTTAATTATTTATACCGGATTTGCCAGTTCGTTGCCGCAGCTTATGGAACTTCCGATGTCTTATACAAATCAATTAAACGGGATTGATCATACGGTCAGTTTAAGCTTATGGATCGGACTGGATGAAAAACGTCCCGAATTTGATTATATCGGGTCGGAAGTTCAGTTTGAGGGTATGCCGTATTGGGGTGGAGCGATCAGCAATTATGATCCATCGTTGGCTCCGAAAGACTGCCAATCAGTCGGATTTGCTTTTATTCCGCAATCCCGTGATAATATGAAGAAAAATATCAAAGAAGCTTACAATGAGCTTTTTACCCTTCTCCCCAAAATTGAAAGGCACGCTGTGATGCGTCATGAACAGATTACAATTCCCGAAAAAGCAGCGATTACGATAGATGGCGAATTTGCAGATATTCGATCGCCGATTCCCAATTTATATTTGGCCGGAACAGATACCGACCGCAGAAGCATGGGAATCACACGCGCCGCCTATTCTGTGGTTGAGCTGCTTAAAGCCCTTCATGAAGACGGCTGCCTGAGGCGTCAAAACGATTTCAAAGGATATGATTTTAATCGCGCTTATTTACCGCTGATTAAAAAATAACCTTCTTTTTTACATTTTGTTTTGTGATGAGCAATAATTTTAACTACTTCTAATTTTAATTTTTAAAATGTATCGTTTTTATCTCAGGATAAAGTCTGTCTTTCGATACTTGTTTCAATTATCCGGCTGTGTTTTTGCAGCCTTTTTATTATTTGGTTATAAACCATTTTAACCATTTCAAAAACGATTTTAATCATTTCAAAAACAATTTTAACCATTTCAAAAACGATTTTAACCATTCCAAAAACGATTTTAACCATTCCAAAAACGATTTTAACCATTTCAAAAACGATTTTAATCATTTCAAAAACGATTTTAACCATTCCAAAAACGATTTTAACCATTTCAAAAACCATTAAATTATTTTAACAAACTGCAGGATGTTTACACAATGAGTCAAAAATTTAGGGGTGCTATCCCCGCATTAATTACGCCGTTTACGGCGGATAATCAAATCGATGTTGACGGATTCAGACGAAATATTGAATTTACCATAAAAGGCGGTGTCAGTGCGATTGTGCCTTGTGGAACAACGGGCGAATCAGCAACACTGTCTTCCGATGAACATATGAAAGTGGTCGACATTGCTATTGAATCTTCTAAGGTTCCGGTGATTGCCGGTACAGGTTCTAACAGTACGGACGAAGCGGTTTTGTTTACAAAACATGCGGCTGACGCAGGAGCTGATGCAGCTTTAGTTATTACGCCTTATTATAACAAGCCGACGCAAAATGGTCTGGTTGCGCACTTTGAAAAAATTGCCAATGCAACCGATATTCCGATTATTCTTTATAACGTTCCTTCCAGAACCAGTGTGGATATGAGCGTTGCAACGATTGCACAGCTTGCCAAACACCCGAATATTATCGGCATCAAGGAGGCTACCGGCGATATGGGCAAAGCTTCTGAAATCATCGCCAAAACCAAGGATGACGATTTTATTTTGCTTTCCGGTGACGATATTGCGACTCTTTCACTGATGGCTATTGGCGGCACCGGTGTTATTTCAGTTGCAGCAAACATTTTACCTGCTAAAATCTCTGAAATGGTTTCTTTATTTGAAAAAGGGGAAATGAAAAAGGCAATGGCAATTCATCTGGAATTGGTGCCGATCATGAAAACTTTGTTTATTGAAACAAACCCCATTCCGATTAAGACCGCTGCCGGTTTGGCAGGTCTTGCCGCCGGTCCGCTTCGTATGCCGCTCACCCCGATTCA
>WRNK01000015.1 GCA_009776675.1 Methanimicrococcus sp. | reverse complement strand
TATCGGATGTTTTGAAAATGACAGGATGTTTTAAAACAATGTCATCGCCTTCACTGACGCTGACAATTACTATTTTCATGTCTTCGCCCAGGTCAAAGTCCGCCGGACAAATCAAATTTCCGACATTTTCGATAATTAGCAGATCATAGCCATCCAAATCGTTTGTTTTTAAGCAATGGTTTACCAAATGAGCATCAAGATGGCATTCTTTTCCCGTGTTTGCAGGAATCGTTTTTACGCCCAATTTTTCAAAACGGGCGGCATCCATATCGGCAATGACGTCTCCCGCAATCACGGCAATTTTATACTTTCTGCCTAAAGCTTTGACAACTTCTTCAATGAGCGTTGTTTTTCCCGAACCAATCGCGCCCATAATGTTTACTGAAAAAATATTGGCGGCGGCAAGCTTTTCTCTGTTTTTGCCCGCCAGCTTTCGATTTTCTTTAAAAATATCATGGCCGATGTTGACGATATGGCTGGCTGCTAAAAAGGTGTTCCACATTTATTTTTCTCCATTTCCTTTTTCATCATTTTATTAATCAATATCTATGGATTCGACAGATAAATCCGTACCGCCGATTGTTTCCGCATTTTTCCCGCATTTCGGACAGAAAAGGGAAACCAGATAATCCAGCATGTCTTTTTCTTCAAATTTTTCGGCTTTTCCAAAGTAGCCGCATTCACATTTTATGTCGGGATCCACGATTTCAAACGTATAGGAGGCGTCTTTTGCGATTGTTTCATCACTGAGCGATTTTAAACAAAACTCAAGCTGCATCGGGTTGACGTGCGCCATTTTTCCGACCTTGATGTGAATGTGATTGACGACTGCTGCGTTATTCTCCTCCGCGGCGCCCAAAACACTTTCCATCAGACCGATTGCCAGTGAATACTCGTGCATATTTTTCCTCTCAGTCTCGGCAGTATTTGTACCAGCTGTGGCACATTCCTTCATCACTCACCATGCACGGTCCGATCGGACTCAGCGGCTGGCAGGTTTTTCCAAACATCGGGCAATCGGCAGGCGTTGCTTTTCCGGTAAGGATGGCGGCACAAATGCAGTTTTTCTTTTTCTTTTGCCGTATTTCTCTTAATTTTTCCAAATCGGCGGCGTACAATTCTTTGTACTTTAGGGCGGCATTGCAATCATCATATTTGTCTTTTAGCTTCAATCCCGAATCGGGAATCATTCCAAGACCGCGCCATTCGGAATCGGTTTTGTCAAAAACGTCCTCCATCATTTTAAGGGCAATCTGATTTCCTTCCGGCTTTACGGCACGCGGATATGCGTTTTCAACTTTTGCAATGCCGGCTTTGAGTTGGTTTTGAAGCAATTGGATGCCAAGTAAAATATCATAAGATTCAAATCCGGCAACAACAACCGGATAGCCTAATTTTTCAAAGCTTTGGAAAGACTGCGTTCCCGTAATCACGGAAACGTGTCCGGGTGCGATAAATGCATCGACGTTGATGTCTTGAATCAATAAGTCAATGGCAGGCGGCGTTAATTTGAGGGATGTGAATATTGAAAAGTTGGGGGGCAGGCCTCTTAAAACGGCGGCGGCTGTTGTCGGGATGGTTGTTTCAAAACCGATTGAGAAGAAGACAAATTCTTTATTCGGGTTTTCCCGTGCCATTTTAATGGCATCATCAATGGAATAAACCATACGCACATCTGCACCGTCGGCGCGTGCGTCAAAAAGGCTTCCTTCTGTTCCGGGAACGCGGAGCATGTCTCCAAATGTGATCATCGTCAGCCCTTTTTTTGCCAAAAGAATGGCGGTATCAATGTCATCATCCGGCGTGACGCAAACAGGGCATCCGGGGCCGCTGAGAACCTCTATTTCCGGCGGCAATAGACTTCGGATGCCGTATTTTGCGATCGTCCGCTCGTGTGTGCCGCAGATGTGCATCAGCCTCGCCTTTTTCGGATTTGCAGCAATGCTTTCGACCAACTTTTTTTGGACTTCAACCGGATTTTTTAAAAACGGATCGGTTTTTGAAATGAAAATCACCTCTCTTTATTATTCTTATTCTTCATTTGCGGCTAAAATTTCTTCAAAAGCCTCTGTGGTCAGGCGCGCTTCTTCTTCCGTAATCACAGAAATCACATAGCCGACATGGACTAAGACATAATCCCCGATATTAATTTCAGAAGTTCCGCCAAGCAAATCCAGATTCACTTCTCGAAAAACACCGCCAAAATCCACCTCCGCTTGGTTTTCAGAAAGAATTTTGGATATTTTTCCGGGTATTGCAATACACATTTTTTTACCTCTAATTGTTGAATTGATTTTTATTATCGTTTCTTTCATCCTATATAATAAGATGTGTTTATCCGGATTAAACGAAAATATTTTCAGTTAAGGATTTAAATTCCCATCATATTGCAAAACCATTGCCTTCTTTCACATCGTTAAGTAACTTCTTGACTTCTTCAACCAGATCATTCTCAGACGGCAGATAGAGTTGATATTAACTCGTCAGAATGTGCACGTTATCTTTTGGCAAGGTGATTTTAGCCACCAAGTCGTTCTTCATCGTACAGAGCACTATCCCGACAGTCGGGTTTTCGTCCGGCAGTTTTTCGAAGCGGTCGATATAATTAACATACATCTGCAATTGCCCCAAATCCTCATGGGTAAGTTTATGGGTTTTTATCTCTACGACCACAAAACAGCGGAGCAGACGGTTATAGAAAACCAAATCTATAAAAAATTCATCATCCTCAAGCAGAATACGTTTTTGACGCGCAGCGAAGGTGAAACCGCTTCCGAGTTCAAGTAAAAATTCCTGTAAATGCTTTATCAGCACGGATTCCACGTCCTTTTCGTAATACTTCGCTTCACGTTTTAATCCAAGGAATTCCAAATACATCGGATCTTTGATGATTTCGGACGGTTTTTCGGGGATGCGCTCTTTGCGTGCAACGGCAAGCACATCCTCCTTGTCGTTGCTCATCAGCAACCGCTCATATAAAAGCGAATTAATTTGGCGTTCCATCTCACGTCCTGTCCAAGCATGGTTCGATGCTTCAAGTTCGTAATATTCGCGCTTGTCATCATCTTCAATGGCAATTAACATACGATATTGCGACCAATTCAGTTGTGAGTGCACCTTGGATGCATCTTTGTACAAACGGTAAAATTTCCTCGCTCGCGTCAATTGAGTATGTGTAAATCCGCTGCCAAATTCATTTTCAAGTTCTTTTGATAAATTTTTGATTAAATATTCGCCGTACTCTGCACGATCTTGTCCGCGTTGTTCCTCTATGAAGATACGCTCCCCTAAGTGCCAATACATCATCATTCGCGTATATTCGACACTATGGACAGCATTACTGCGTGCATTAAGGATAATTTCCTTCATATCGTTATAGAAAACTGTGTTTGTGTTTTGTAGATCGCTCATAACAAGCTCCTTTTAATTGTTGCCGCACGCGGCAACAATCATAATTTAATCGTTTTTATGACGTAAAAAACAATACATACAGCCGTTAATAACTATAAATCTGTGACGTTTTTAAAAAAATCTGACATCTTTTTATAGAACCTTGTTCAAGCCATTCTTTTTATATTTAAATTAAAAATGAAGTGTGTTCAGACCCAAACGATTTTATATATGTTAACTTTGAAACAGTTTAAGCGCATATAAATTATCACGTTTCATCATTTTTTTAGAAAATTTTCCGAAAAATTTTTTGAATCAATTTTTTTTGATTTTGAATCAAATCAGTTTATCAATCTTATTTTTGTTTTCTTTTTTCCTGTCCGTTATTTTTCATTTATTTCATTCAATTCCACATGTATTATAATTACAGAAGTGGAAAACTTTTATATAGGGCAGTGGAATATAGGAACTACGCTACTATTTAATAGCAAACAGTAGAGGGTTTTCTAATGGCTAGTGAAAAATTAAATGTTATCGAACAATTCAAAAATCTTGATATTCTCAAGGTTGACCGCCGCACATTCTTAAAGGCGGTTGCCGCCCTCGGAGCAACATCTTTTGTTTCAATGTATGGAACTCAGCTTGCACAAGCTTTGTCTTTCCAAGACCAAACAAAAGTTTTGTGGCTTCACGGCGCAGAATGTACAGGATGTTCAGAAGCTGCATTAAATTCCAGTGCACCTGAATTTGCAGACGCACTCCGCGAATTGAACATCAGCTTGGTTTACCATGAAACACTTTTGGCTCAACAGGGTATTTTTATTGACGGAAAATTAGTCAACACTTCCGATTTAAATGCTGAAATTTTACTCGAAGACTTGGTCAGTTCAGGCGACTATATTTTAGTCGTTGAAGGTTCCATCGGCAACGGTCCCGTAGGTACCGGAAAAGTATGTATGTATGGCGGCCACACTTTCAAAGATATTTTCAAAAAAGCAGCCGAAAATGCAACTGCCATTATCGCATTAGGCACTTGCGCAACATATGGCGGCATCACAATCACAGATTCGGAGACCCGAGACTATTGTGACTTCCGCGGTGTGAATCAAACAGAAACCGACAGAAAGGGAGGAATGCTGCAGATTTTGGGAATCAACAAACCATGCATTAACCTTCCGGGCTGTCCGTCACACCCTGACTGGTTCTTCTTGACTGTCGCAGCAATTCTTTTAGGAAAAATTAATTTGAACGACATTGCCGATTATTTAGATGCCGACGGCAGAATGAAAGTTTTTTATCCGCCAAACGCAACACTTCACGACAACTGCCCGCGCCGAGGCTACTATGACCGCGGCGTCCTTGACAAAAAGATTGGTGAAGGCGGCTGTCTCTGGAAAGTCGGCTGCAAAGCACCCTATGTCCATGCAGACTGCGCTTTAAGAAAATGGAACAACGGAACAAGCCTTTGTATGCAAGCCGGCGGTCCATGTATTGCTTGTGTCGAACCCACTTTTCCAAACGGTTCAATGCCATATTATGAAGAAAAAGAACGTGCCGGCATTTTGTTTGGCGCCAACATCGGAGTCGTTGCAACTTTAGCAATCGGTGCTGCCGTTGTTGCAGCCGGTGTGCATGCTGTTCGCAGAATGAAGAAGGAGTGATGAAAAATGGTTAAAGTTACAGTTGATCCGTTAACAAGAATTGAAGGACACATGAGAGTTTCTGCTGAAGTTGACAGCAGCGGTATTATCACTTCTGCACAAAGCGGCGGTATGCTTTTCCGTGGTTTTGAACGCATGCTTCAAGGCAAAGACCCAAGAGATGCACCACAGCACGTTGCCAGAATTTGTGGCGTTTGCCCGATTTCACATTCAATGACCTCTACGAATTCTCTTGATGACCTTTACAATGTCGCAGAAAGCATTCCAAAAGACGCTCTTGCCGTCAGAAACTTTATTCAGGCAGTAAACATGGTTGCAAGCCACGCCACGCACATTTATGTTTTGGCAGGCCCCGACTTGGCAAATCCCAGATACAAAGACGTCTTGACAAGCACCCAACTCGGTTTGGGCGCTACCGGTGAAGCCATTTGGAATGAACTCCTCGGCAGATTTGCGCCAATCAGCTACAAGATCGACGGCAAAGCCGTTCCGGTCGGCAGCGGTTACTTAAACGCTATCCCTGAGAAAAAGAGACTTCAGGAAATTATTGCCCTTTTCGGCGGCAAAATGCCCCACCAAGTCGCAACTTGTGTCGGCGGTGTCACATGCCAGCCCACTGTTGCCGATATTGCAAAAGCAGGTGCACAGTACTTAAAAGTCATGCAATTTGTTCGAAATTACACTCTTGGTGTTCCATTAGATGACTGGATTGCAGGAACGGCAAACGCCTCATCTCCGGATGCTGCCGTTAAATTCGTGACAGATCACCTTTCAAACTTAATCAGCAACACAAAGAACAACGACTTTTCCAGAGCAAACGGCTGGAAAGATGTTGAATTCTTTGCAGCATTCGGTTCTGAATTGATCGGCGAAAAGATTCTCGGTCTTCCGGCAAGCTTAAGACTTGACAAAATCGGCGGATACAGCGACCCAAGCAAGATTTGTTTCTTATCTTATGGTGCTTACTATGCCTACAAAGACGGCTACAACCCAAAAAGCCCGACAGGCGAGCGCTTCTGGAGTTCCGGTATTGTCACAGGCAATTTGGAATTCAAAGATTTGGACACCGACAAAATCACTGAAAGTACAAAGTGCGCTTTCTATAAGGATGACGGCGATGCCTTACACCCCTACATCGGTGTGACAGATCCGGTAGCACCCGATTTGATCAACTACGAAGGAGAAATCGACTCCAAATACAGCTGGTTAAAAGCACCGCGCTATGACGGCATTGCTGCTGAAGTCGGTCCATTGTCTCGTATGCTGGCTGCCAAAGAGCCGTTAGTCACAGGTGTTGCCAAAGCTTATGCTGCAGCAGGCATGTCCCCGGCAAACGTTTATACAAGAACACTTGCCCGCATGCAGGAAACAGCGATTTTAGCCCACCAGCTTCCGGTTTGGCTGACACAAATTGATACAGAAGGTAAATTCTACACAAGCCCCGACTTAAAAGCTGCCAAAAACAACAAAGGTATGGGTATCTGGGAAGCACCGCGCGGCGCCCTTGGTCACTGGGTTTCTGCAAACGGCTCCGGCAAAATCGCAAACTACCAAGCCATCGTTCCAAGTACTTGGAACTTAAGCCCGCGTGACGAAAAAGGTATTCCAAGCCCTGTTGAACAAGCCCTTGTCGGCAATGCGATCTCCGGAATTGACAATGTCCTTGGTGCTGATTTCACCAATCCTGTTGCCATTCTCCATGTCGGCCGTTCCTACGACCCGTGCATTGCGTGTGCCGTTCACACAATTGATGCCACCGGAAAGCACGCTCCCAGAACTTATGAATTACTCTAAGGGGGTTTTTTGATTGACTGAAAATGCAAAGAAAGAAAAAACCGGCACAGTGATTGAGCGTTACAGTTGGATTGAGCGCTGGACACACACATTCCACGCTCTTGCCATGTTGCTCCTCATCTTCACAGGACTTGCCATTTACTTCCGCTGGGAGATCATGACATTTCACAGTGCGCGTGTCATTCACATGATTATGGTTCCGGTTTTAATCTTAACCAACTGGTTTTTGGTGCCGTACGGTATCATTTCCCACGGTTATGCTGAAGGCGGCATAAAAGGCATTATTATGCACTTCAAAAACAGCTACATCTTCGGAAAAGATGACTATCTCCGCTTGAAGGGTATGATTTTAAACTTCTTCGGAAAGCAGACAGATTATCCGAAATTTACTGTTTACAACACAAAAACAGGCCACTATGTCACAAAACTTCACCCGATCTTTAAGATTATTATCGTTCTTGAAGGAATGTGCATCTTCTTAATCTTTGTAACAGGCATTGTTCTTTACAAAGTGGACTGGGGTCTCTTAGGACTTCCAATCGCCGTATGGATCACACAGATCTTTGGCTGGATTTCCCCGCTCTTTAATATGTCCGATCTTGCGTTTATTCGCTTGATTCACTTGGCTTTGACATACTTCTTCATCGCAGAACTAGTTGTCCACGTCTTGATTTTGGAATTCGATCCCAAAGTCATCAGATATTGGAAGTCCATATTCTATGACGGAAAAGAAGAAGTCAGCGGTCCTGTTATTCAAACAATCAGCGAAGAACACCACTAATCGAAAAGGAAAATTAAGGAAACCCTTTTCCTTTTCTTTTTTTATTTTTCTTTTGTGTTATCCTTCTTTTGTTTGTGTTATCCTTCCCTTCTTTTTGTGTTTTTCATTGGTTTTGAAATACTGTTTTCCAAAGTTCTTTTATATCAAGTCAATTAATTCGATAGGGATGGATCATTCTTTTTATCAAAATCACAGAGTCGGTTTTTAATGCGTTTGAAAAAAACAATCCGTGTCATGGGATGTGGCAATCTATGGATGGGAGACGATGGCGTCGGTATCCGAACCATTGAAAAAATGGTGCTCATGAAAGAAAAAATGATTGCCGGTTTATTATCCGATCCGATTTTTTCAAACTTTTCCGAGTCTCCCGTTTCGTTTTTAAAAGATGTTGACATCATTGATGCGGGTGTTTCCGGTTTGGATATGCTGTGCTTTTTGGACGGGTTTGACAAAATTATTATCATTGATGCCATCAAAAGCAATGAGCGTCTCGGCTCTATCTTAAAAATAAAGGGCGATGATTTGCTGATTGAAGGCGGTTTTGCCGGTATGATGTCATCTCACGATGTTTCTGTTCCAACCGTTTTAAATATTGCCAAAGAAGTTCAGGGTCTTCCTGAAATTGTTGTCTTTGGTATTGAAATCAGTCAAATCGGATCTGTCGTTGATTTATCCGAGGATTTAAGCCCCGAAGTCGCAAAAGCAATTGATCGTGTCATTTCTTTGGTACTGGAAGAAATTCAATCCGATCTTCGTTGATTTTTATGTCACAAGTTTCAAAGCAAATTCTCATTAAAGGCGTTGTCCAAGGTGTTGGTTTTCGTCCCTTTGTTTACCGAACAGCTTTAGCCCATCACATTTCCGGTCATGTCATTAATTTGGGAAATATGGTTCGTGTGATCGCTTGCGGAACGGCAGAGGATGTTGATTCTTTTCTATCGGATTTGACAACAAAAAACCCACCGCTTTCAAGAATTGATGAAACGGATGTTACTGACATTACGGGTGCGGCAGTCACAGATTCTTCGATCACGGATTCTTCGATCACGGATGCCGCAGACGCCAACGTTTTTGTTCAACAAAAATTTTTGATTTTAGAAAGTGCGGAAGGTGAATCGGGAAATTCAATCATTCCGCCGGATACAGCAATATGTGCCGATTGCCTTTTTGAAATTAAAGAAAAAGGAAATCGCCGCTTTATGTACCCTTTTACGGTTTGTACGAACTGTGGTCCGCGTTATACGACTCTCAAAAAACTGCCTTATGACCGCAAAAACACGACAATGGATGTTTTTTCATTGTGTGAGGATTGTCTTTTGGAATATGCAAATGTCGGCGACCGCCGTTACCATGCACAGCCGACCTGCTGTCCGAAATGCGGTCCGACTCATTCATTTGAAACAGCGGATAAAAGCGATATGAGCAGAACCGCTCAAGATAGGATTGTTTTATCCGTTGGCAATGACGCATTAAAAGAGGCAGCCAAAGCAATTGATGACGGTTTCATTGTTGCCGTTAAAGGCGATGGCGGATTTCATTTGGTCTGTGATGCCTTTTTAGAATCTGCGGTGTCAACACTTCGAAAGCGTTTGAATCGAATGTCTCAGCCGTTTGCGGTTATGGTTCGAGACGAAGCGGCAGCTTTTAAAGAAGCCGTTATCCGTTCCGATAAAGAATTGCCGCTTCTTCAAAATATTCGCCGTCCGATTGTTGTCTGCAACAAATCGCCGTCATTCGGACTTGCCCCGTCGGTTGTCCCGCATCTTCATAATATCGGCATGATGCTTCCCTATTCGGGAACACACCACGTTTTGTTTGAATATTTGAAAACAGATGTTGTTGTTATGACGTCGGCAAATCTTCCGGGTCTTCCGATGGTTATTGATAACGATGATGCCTTTGAAAAATTATCTCATGTTGCGGATTATTTCTTATTCCACAATCGTTTGATCCAAAATCGTACAGATGATACTGTGATTCGTTTTGTTCA
Source organism: Methanimicrococcus sp. (assembly GCA_009776675.1). The sequence goes on along the minus strand of WRNK01000015.1, from coordinate 3,839 downwards.
TGACGAGCCGATTTTTTTGAGGCGGTCGCGCGGTTTTGTTCCCGAACGCATTATATTGCCTTTTTCTCATTCGGCAAGTGTTGCAGGCGTCGGCGCCGAGATGAACAATACCGTTTCATTTTCAAAAGACGGCCGCATTTATTTATCCCAATATATCGGGAATACAAAACATCTCCAAACGGCTCAGTATCATTCCGAGGCGTTTATGACGCTTCAAAAATTAACCGGCATTCATCCAACTGTTTTGGGATGTGATTTGCATCCGAATTTCAATACGACAAAGTTTGCGGAAGAGTATGCGGAAAAATCTCAGTCGAAACCCCAATCAGAATCCCAATCAGAATTCAAAAATGAATTATATGAACTTCACCGAATTCAACATCATCATGCACATATTTGCTCGGTGATGGCGGACAATCAGCTGCCGCTTCATTCAGCGGTGATTGGTGTTGCAATAGACGGCGTCGGTTATGGTAGCGACGGCACTGTTTGGGGCGGCGAAATTTTAAAATGCACTTACACGTCCTTTGAGCGTCTTTCTTCTTTGATGCCGCAGCCGCTTGTCGGCGGAGATTTGGCGACAAAATACCCCTCCCGTCTTGTTTATGCAATGCTGTACCCGTATGTTGTTGAAGGCAAAATTTCAGAAGATGAATTGCTGTCGCTGAATTTGTATTTTAAACACGGGGAGACTGAAAAGAGAATTGTTCTTTCTCAGCTTCAAAATCAATTCAACATTTCACTTTCAACAGGCATGGGGCGTGTTTTGGACGCCGCTTCAAGTTTGCTGTCTTTATGTTCTGAACGCACATATGACGGTGAGCCGTCAATGATTTTGGAATCTGCGGCTTATCGCGGTCTTTTTGAAAAACCGAACTTGTCGCGGTTTAAGCCGACTTTCAAATCAAACGGCACGCTGGATACAAGCCATCTTCTTTATCAGCTGTATTTGGAAATGACAAAAGAATTTTTTTCAAAAAACGAGTTGGCGGTTATGTTTGTCCATGCACTGTCTTTAGGGATCGGGCAAATGATTTTAGAGGCGGTTTTGAAAACCGGCATTTCGACCGTTTGTCTTTCGGGCGGTGTTGCCAACAACGATTACATTGTATCCGTCCTTTATGACATTTTAAAAGAAAAGGACATCCGATTGCTGACACACAAAAATCTGCCGCCTGGGGATGGCTGCATTTCTCACGGGCAGGCGGCTTTTATGACAGCATATCTTAAAGAAATGGAAAAATAATTTCCCCTTTACACACAACATTTAAATATAATCGCTATAAATAAGCGTTGCTTTTCTTTTGTCAAAAATTTCAATAAGCGAGGGTTGTCGAGCTGGTCAAAGGCGTTGGACTTAAGATCCAATTTCGAAGGAATTCGTGGGTTCAAATCCCATCCCTCGCATCGATTTTTAAATGTTTTTGCAAACAGTAAATTGCTTTTATTAATAATTTTCCTTCTCCTTTGTCTTTTCCTTCCATTTTTCATTTTCGTTTCATTTTTACATTTTCACCGCTCATTTTCTATAATTATCCATTTTATCACTTTTGAAAATCTTTAAAAACATTTATTTGCGTTTTCTTTTTTCTTTCAAAAGATAAACATGATTCAAAAATCAACAACAAAAGGCAAAAAAACAAAAAACAATTTCTTATCCGATCAAAAAGCCGTTTCTCAGGTTGTCAGCGTCTTGCTTTTATTGGCAATTACGGTGATTATGGCAGGCTTTTTAGCAGCAGAAGTTCTCAGTTTTGAATTTACAGCACCTTCAAAACCGGTCAGTTTAAGTGCGCGTGTTGAAAAAATAACGGACGGCACGTCAACTTATGCTGCCATTCGATTAGAGCACACGGGCGGCGCACCTTTGGATACATCCAACCTTCGAATTTTGGTCAATCAATCCGAAGCGGATTTATCTTATTTTCCCAATGATCTTTTCAGTATCGGGGAGTCTGTTCTTTTATGCGGAATTGAAAACAATAAAATGGCTGTTTTACAATACCCCATCGGTCAAAGTTCCAAAAAACCGACCAGAAATATTTTAAACACGGGCGAAGCCGTTGAAGTGATTGTGATCGACACGGCAACAAACCAAATTCTTTTCAAAAAAACAGTCAGAAGCAGCAATTGATGATAATTGGAGAGAAAAAGTTTTCAAATCATTGAAAAAAACGAAACATCAATTTGTATCAAATCAATAAAAACGGGGTACCGATTTCAAAATCAACAGGACGCTTTCAATAAACATGTACCCCCTATCCTTAATCATTTCGAGAAAACAAATGTTTCCCGTTAATGAATTTGAATTAATAAAAAAATGAACGGAAAAAACAAAAAGAAAAACGAAAGGAAAGGGGTAATCTCTTATGAAAAAGAAAAAAATATATTTAGAAACGACTTTATTTAATTATTATTTCGACAAAGAAAAACGAAAGGAAAGGGGTAATCTCTTATGAAAAAGAAAAAAATATATTTAGAAACGACTTTATTTAATTATTATTTCGATACAGAAAACCAAGACTATCACGCTGATACAGTTGCACTGTTCAAAGCGTGTGCGGCAGGGAATATTTGAACCGTATACATCCTTCCACACGATTGAGGAATTAGAAAAAGCGCCTATTGAAAAGCGCAACAAAATGAGTGAACTTATAGACCAATACAACATAAAGGTTCTCACCATTTCGGATGAAGTAAACGATCTTGCCAAGCGATATATTTCTGAAGGCACGCTTCCGAAAAGTTCACTGCCTGATGCGAAGCATATTGCCACCGCTTCGGTTAACTCATTAGATATAATTATCAGTCTTAATTTTCGCCATATTGTCAGAGAGAAAACGATTAAACTCACGGGCGAAATCAATGCTTTATTAGGATATAATGCAGTAGAAATAATTTCTCCAAAGGAGGCACTTGATAATGAAAAAATCCGATCCGATCCTAGATGAAATTCATGCGATACGCCGCCAGATTTACGAAGAAACAAAAGATATGACAAGCTCCGAGCAGGCAGCATATACCAATCAATGTGGTGAAGCCGCTGCGAAAAAATATGGCTTCGAACATTTGGTTGTCGCCGGTGCAAATAAAAAGATGTAAAATTGTGTTTTTTCAGCAGCAGCATATTGTTCTGTCATTTTATTTTTGTGATTGAGAAATAGAATAGAAAACAGTAGAAATAAACTCCCCAATGGAGGTAATTAATAATGAAAAAAACTGACTCAATCTTGGATGAAATTCACGCAATACGCCGCAAGACGGATGAGATAACAAAAGATATGACAGACGAAGAATGTACAGCATATTTCAAAAAACGCGGCGAAGCTATTGCGAAAGAATATGGCTTTGAACACCTGCTTGTCGCCAATGCGAATGACGAGGGGTAAATCCTGACGATAATCAGTAGAAATAAACTCCTCAAAGGAGGCAATCAACAATGAAAAAAGCTGACCCGATCTTAGATGAAATTCATGCGATACGCCGTCAAATCGATGAAGAAACAAAAGATATGACGAGTTCCGAGCGAGCAGCATATACCAATCAACGCGGTGAAGCCGCTGCGAAAAAATATGGCTTCGAACATTTGGTTGTCGCCAGTACAAATAAAAAGATGTAAAACTTTGTTTTTCAGCAGCAGTTTGCTACCATCTCATTCTATTTTATGATTGAAAAAAACGGATTTGTATTTTTCTCATTTATTTTTATGGGTGTGAATCCGTTCGATTCAGCCGCCTTGGGGCGACTGATCGAACGGGTGGTTCATTCGGGTTTTATGAAAACAAAATACCGAAACATCAATTTGAACCAAATCAATAAAAACGGGGTACATTTTTCTT
>WRNK01000014.1 GCA_009776675.1 Methanimicrococcus sp. | reverse complement strand
AGCAACACAACATTTAGCCACTACACAACAATCAAAATCAGTTTTCGGGACGGTTGGTATCGCAGCAATAATCAACAGGTTTGGAACGATTTCATTATCAAGTGGCTGCATCGACTGAAACCCGAACAATGCTACAGCGGGTATGAAATCGGAACAACTACGGTTGGAACCATGGGCGCCTACGAAAGCGATGTGATGGAGCGTATCTGTGCCGATTACTTTTATGGTCTGGATGTGGATCACCCCGGAAAAATGGGATTCAACTACCACGATGACGAAGACGGCTATATCGATTACAGTAGTATCGGCGCCGGCATTCGCACCCCGACATGGTGTTTTCTTCTCAGCCCGCTGTGGCGCAGCAAACTTGGCAAGAGCGTGGAGGAAGTCAAAGAGGCACTGGCACATCCTGACATCCGCATTACCGAAATCCCTTACCCCGTGGACAAACATAACCCGAATGGTGAGCCTGCGCTGTGGATTCAGCTGGGCGAACTAAATCTGTATCCTGTCGATGAAGGCATTCCTGAGTTGCCGGTGCTTGCAAATGACCTTATTAAACCCATCCGCTGCGATTTTCTGCAATTATACACGCTCGATCCGTGGGAAGATGATCCCAATCCGCGTTTTGATGACGAGAACAGCCCAAAATGGATGGCACGCTTCGATACGGATAGTGATTGGCCCGAAAGTGATCGCCGTTTTTATGCAAAAAAAATATCGAAAGCAAAAAAATAACCAGCTGCCAACCAACGAACCAATAAAAAAAGGAGGAAACGATCATGAGCACCTTTGACAAAGAATATTTTTTTATCCTTCAGCCGGATGATGAACGCCTCCCTTATCTTGAGCCTGATATGGATACTGCTGCAAAATGGTATAGTTCGGAAGTGCTGCCGGAGGGAGAGAAACCGCTGATTTTTTTCGACGGCTTTTCTGAGGAGAAAAAGGAAAATAATATAATTCCAATCAGTCCGCCGCCGGATGTTTTGTTTGACGCCTATGATCTGCTGGTTTGCAGCAGAATTGCCGATAAACTGAGGACATTTGAAATTCCAAATCTGGCAATCCAACCGGCAATTTTTATCGACCAAAAGGATGAATGGCATGAAAATTATTGGTTTTTGACGTTTACGGAAGAATTTGATTGCTGGGACAGAGAAGCCTCCGCTTATGATCCTGAGCCGATAGACACGGAACCACCGCTGTACTCGATATATACCTACGCGTTAAACGAGAGTTTGCTTCAAAAAACGCCTTTGTCTAAACGCCGGCTTTTTAAGATGGGATGGTCGCTGGATCCGTATATAGTTGCCCACAAATCCATCGTCAGCCTTTTCTGTGTTAAAGGGGTGGACATCGTTCCAATCAGCGACTATGGTGTTAGCTATCCCTGATTTTGCCTGCTTTTCACTGCCGTTTGATGCTTCCGTTACCTAGCTTCCGTTACCTAGCTTCCGTTATCATAGTTTCCATCGTCGCTGCTTCCACCACCGCTGCTTCGGGTTGAAATTGATATTTTTTTAGAACATTACAACAGCTTTGTATTTATCAAAGAGATTCATGGAATCAAACCGGTCGATTTTATCAAAACTTCTGATAAAATCTGATGAAAAATTATGGTTATTGCATTTGATTTTATCAGAAGGTTTAGGTTATATATTCTCAAACCTTTTTTTCTTTGTACGACAGACTCAGAGCCTATCTTTTTTCAGAAAAATGTTTTTCGATAGCTTACAAGTGAGTTGTTGTGTGTAATATAATTAGATTTATGGGTGAATAGATATGTCGAAAGAAGAAATTTTAAAAGCGTTGGCAGATGCTGTCATCACCGGCAATGATGATGATGCGGTGGAATATGCACAAAAGGCGCTTGATGCGGGAATTGATCCGCAGGAAGCCATCATCGGTGGTCTTGCAAAGGGTATGGCGGTTATGGGCGATAAATATGAGCGCGGCGAAGTTTTCGTCCCGCACTTAATGATCGCATCTGCCGCTCTTTATGAAGGTATGGACGTCTTAACGCCCCATATCAAAAAAGATGAGTCTACCCGTTCTGTAACCGGTGTGATCGGAACCATTGAAGGCGATGTTCACGACATCGGCAAAAATCTTGTTAAGACCATGCTTGCAGCAGCTGGTTTTACAATGATAGATCTCGGAAACGATGTTCCTCTTGAAAAATTCATTGAAGCGGCTAAAGAAAACAAAGCGGATCTTATATCTGTCAGCGCTCTCATGACAACAACCATGACCGGCATGGATAAAATATCAGAAATGCTTCTTGAAAACGGTTTTCGTGACTCACTTGTATTCTTGGTCGGCGGTGCACCGGTTTCTCCACAATATGCTGAAAGTGTCGGTGCCGACGGTACTGCAAAAGATGCATCTGCAGCAGTTTCTTTGGCAAAAGAACTCACTGCAAAATTGGGTCCGGTCGCTGAGCGCTGGAGTGATGCCAAACTGAGTATTACAAAAACAAAATACAAAGACGCTGTTCTTAAAAAGAAAGCTGCAGCCTCTGCTGCCGGAAACGTTGGGCTTGAAACAGCTAAGAAAGTCATCGACGAATACAACAAAGTCGGCATCAAACAAGTCTCAAAAATGTCACACAAAGACCGTGTCTTTTCCGCTCTTGGCGATAAAAAGGTGGACAGATTGCCTGTTTACCCGTTGGCTTGCGGTATCACACGTAAGTTTGTTCCGTGCACATACAAAGAGTTTGCAACGACCCCTGAAAAATTCGCCTCGTCCGCAGAAGCCGCTGTTAAATATTTGGATGTTGACACTTATGTCGGCTTAACCGACTTGTCTATTATGTCTACAGACATCGGTGCCGATGTCATCATGCCCGATGAAGACACGCCCTCTGCCATTCACCTCAAGGACTATGAGGAAATCGAAATTCCGGATGTCAAGAAGGGAACTCGTATTTACAACCACATCCAAGCCGCTAAATTGGCAACAGAGAAACTTCACAAAGAAGAACTCGACGCACCGTTTGTCGGCTTCCACGAAGGTCCGCTGCTTACTTTGACACAAGCAATGGGTGCAGATCGTGTCCTGCACGATATGAACGCCGATCCGGCAACCGTTCACAAGGCGCTTGACAAAATTACAGGCTTTGTCAATGCCGTTTCTACCGCATTCTTTGATGAAGGGGCTGCCGATGCCATTTGTGTCGACAACCTTTGGTCAAACAACATCATCATGAGTGCCGACCAATATTGGGAATTTGACGGCAAATATGTCTATGACAGACAACTGCCTGTCTTTAAGAAATACAATGCACCGTATGTGATTCACAACTGTGCCGATGCCGTCCACTTCGATATTCAAATCCGCAAGTTTGGAACCTCTTTGTACAGTTACGCTTACTACGAAAAGAAGCGCGACAAGGGTTCTAAGAACTATGCCGACTTGATTCCCGAATATTCCGACATTTGCTGTGTGATGGGAGAAGTTGATCCGGTTCAGTTCATGAACAACGACGAAGCCACCTTCCAAAAGATCAGAAACGACACTGCCAAATTGATGGACGGTGTGCTGCAAACTCTCAAAGACAGCGGCCGCCAATCCAAATATGTCATGTCCACCGGCTGTGAAGTGCCGCCAGAGGGTTCTCTCTTGTCAGTTAAGACAATGGTTGACACAGTCAAAGAAATCGGAGAAGACAAATACAAACAAATTATCGGCTGATTCTGCCGGTTAAAAACGAGAGAATTCAACCAATTGAATCGGCAAAAGCCGGATACACAACCACACGTAAAAACAAGCACAGACAAAAAAATAAATAAACCCAAACAAATAAACACAAAAAAATATCTGATGAAACGGTCCGGTCAGAAAACATATTTGAAATTTCGTCTTGTTTCGGATATGATTTTCTCCGGACTTTTCACCTTTTTATGAAATCGGTTCCGGACTGTTTCCATCCGTGTTTTTGGGTGATGTGCTCTCGTCGTCTGCGGGGACTCTTTGTCGGATTTGGTTAAAGGCATAAACATATATGTGACTGAGAAAACAGTTTTGGTTTTCTTGGATTCAACTCTTCGTTATCAAAAACTCTTCATTATCAAACTCTTCGTTATCAAATTTATCAACTCTTATCAAATTTATCAAATTTATCAAATTATCATGAAGGGGCTTATATGGACTTAGGACTTGGAATAGATACCGGCGGCACATACACTGATGCTGTTTTAATGGATTTGAAAACGGGTGCCGTCATTGAAAAAAGCAAAGCTCTGACAACGCATTCAAATTTGATGACAGGCATTATGCAAGCCATGGACATGCTGTCGGCGTCTCATTTTCAAAACATCAAATTTACATCCATTTCAACAACGCTTGCAACCAATACAACATTGGAAGGAAAAGGATACCCTTGCGGTTTAATATTGATCGGCTATTCGATTACGGGAGATTTGCCTGTAACGGATGTTCTTAAAATGCGCGGCGGCCACGATGCTGACGGCAACGAACTTGATGATCCTTCCAGGGACTTTGACGTCTTGGAAGAATTTGTTAAGGAAACGCAAGATTACGTATCTTCCTATGCGGTTTCTTCTTTTTTCAGCGTCCGAAATCCCGAACATGAACAAATGGTTCGAAAAAAAATCACAGAGCTGACAGGTCTTCCTGTTGTCTGCGGCCATGAACTGTCCCGCGCTCTTGGTGTTTACGAAAGAACGCTGACAGCTGTATTAAATGCCCAGCTGATTCCGGTGACCGATCAATTTGTCAAATCCGTTTTAAGCGCAATGAACAGCCGCGGTATTCAGTCCAATTTGATGATTATGAAATGTGACGGCTCGATTGTCAACATCGAAGAAGCGATTCAAAAACCGGTCGAATCCGTTTTTTCGGGACCGGCTGCAAGTCTTGTTGGTGCTTCTCATTTGACAGGCGAAAAAACATGTATTGCAATTGATGTCGGAGGCACCAGCACAGATATTTCCATGATCGTTGATGGTATCCCAAGTATCAGCGAATCGGGTGCAACTGTCGGCGGCTGGAAAACAATGGTTCGCGCGATTCAAATGAACACATCGGCACTCGGCGGCGACAGTTATGTCTGGATCAGCCAAGGGCTGCATCTGGGCCCGCGTCGGGTCACGCCCATCTCATTAGCTGCGATCGAACATCCGGGTTTGAAAGAAAAGATGAAGACGATGGACATTCCGTCCGAACGCATTTTAGATCATACCATTCAAGGAACGGCTTTTTACATCAAAATGCCTCCGTCCGCCGACATTTTAAAAGCAAAGATGTCGCCCTATGAAGAAAAAGTCTATGAAGCCATCAGCGATGCTGATAAAATACCGTCAACTGTTTATGAAATCTCTAATGCGCTTGGCGATCATCCGGTGTTGTTTTCAAAAGCGTTGGATTCTCTGGTTACGAAACGATGCGTCCGGCAGATCGGATTTACGCCAACAGACGCCCTTCATGTTCTTGGAATATACGTGAATTGGGATACGGAGGCGGCAGCCATGGGGGCTAAAATCATTGCCGAGTATCTGTCTTTGACCCCAAAAGACGCCTGCCGCCGCATTCAGCTTGCGGTTTCGGAAAAGATGGCAACAGACCTTCTCTCCTTCTTTGAACCGAATTTGAGGCCGGAAGATGTGGTCTCCCTTGTTCTGAAATCTTCCATAACAAAAATCAAAGTCATGGCGCCCATCATTCTTATCGGGGCGCCTGTATCTGCATATTCCGAAGATTTCCAAAAACTGTTTGATGCAGAGGTCATTCTTCCGGACTTTTATGATGTCGGAAACGCTGTCGGCGCCCTTGTCGGAAATGTTATTTTCAGGACGGATGTGCTGATTCGTCCAAAAAGCATCACGGGTTTGGTATATGTCGCTTTTGACGACACCGGGCGTTATGAATATGAATCGCATGAAGAAGCGGTTGAAAAAAGCACTGAAAAGATTCATGAGATGATTTATGCGTATATGAACACATACGGCCTTGACAAAAATGCCGTTCAGATTGAGATGAAGCGTGAAGAAATCCAGGCAGGATATACAACAAAAAATCCGCTGGAAATCCGGCTTTACGGCGTCGGCATCGGAACACCGAGAAAGACAATCGGAGACGTTTTTTCGGATTCAGATTCCGAAAAATAATCTTGAGCGGATGTTGTTGATTGTTGATATTTGTTGATATATCGGAAGAACATATATTGATCAGGAAGTTTTAATTTTGACAGCATCATTTAAAAATCCCGGCATTTCGGCTCCTCCGCCATCTTCACTTTTTCAGCAGGATGAGTTTGTCCGCCAAATTCATGAGAGGGTTGCTGTCGATGGTCCGGTTGAAGACGACCAATTGCTGTTTCATATTGAAACGATGGTGACCGACATTCGGAAAATGCTGGCTTCGTCTTATGGGCCCTGCGGGATGAATAAGCTGGTTTATGGTCCTGCCGGCGACGTTTATTTGACAAGCGACGGCAAAACAATTATTAAAGAAATTGATATTCTTCATCCGGTTGCCGTTTCCTTAAAGCGGCTGGGCCAGTCGATGAACAAATCCTGCGGTGACGGAACGAAAACGGCGCTTCTTCTGGCATGCAGTCTTTTGAAGAATGCTTTGCCTCTTCTTCGGAAAAAGGTACATCCGTCCGCCATTGTTTATGGCTATGAGCTGGCGATGGGAAAAGCCTACGAAATGCTGGAATACATCAGCGAAGAAGCCGATGACAAAATGATATTTTCCGCTGTTAAATCTGCTGCTTTTGGAAAAGGCATTGATGAAGATCAGGCAGAGCGGATTGCTGGGGCGATGTATGCGGCTGTCCGCGAGATGAATGCTCTTGTCGGCGATTCTTTTTTGGATTTGGAACGCAATGTGAAGGTTTTGAAAAAAGCGGGCGCTCCTGAAGTTATTTCAATTTCCGGCGTGATTCTAGATGAGACGCCTGCGCGGGAAGATATGCCAAAGTTCATTGAAAACCCCCGCGTTCTTCTTTTAAGAAATGACATCAAAGTCGAGAGCGGCTACATCAACCCCGAACATTTTGTTAAAATTGACAGCCCGCAAACGGCGTTTGCCTTTGCAAACGCCCGAAGGGACGCCGCAGCCGCCTACGCTTCAAAAATCGTTGAAAGCGGCGCCAATCTTGTTTTTTGTGAAGGCGAAATGGACGCCGTCATTGAAGAAATTTTAGCCCAAAAGAAAATTCTCGCCTACAAGCGTCTGAAAATGAAGGACATGGAATACATTTCAAACGCAACGGGCGCCGACTTCATGAAAATCCAAGATGATGCGGCCGACATGTCTTTAGCCCTTGGCCATGCCGACAGCATTCGCGTTCAAAAGACGCGTTATGAAACTTTTGCTTATTTGCAGGCAGCCGGCCGTCCTGTGATAACCGTCCTCATTCACGAGCCCATGAAATACGGCCTTGGAAAAATCGAAGAAGCCGCCGATGACGCCCTAAACAACGCCGCCCTTCTTCTTAAAAACCCGTATGTGGTTACCGGTGCCGGCGGAACGGAATACTTCCTTGCCCGTTCCCTTCGGATCTACGCCCACACATTGTCGGGAAAAGAACAGCTTGCCGTCCTGGCATTTTCTGATGCCGTTGAAGAACTTGCCAAATCTCTGGCAAAAAACATCGGCATGGACGTCATTGACGCCATGATTGATTTGTCGGCACAGCAAGAGCAAGGCATTGACGCCCGTCTTGACACAGACCGCCATGTGATTGGCAACGATCCGATCGTTTATGATTGTGCAACCGTTAAAAAATATGCCGTGATTGCCGCGACTGAAACGGCGATGAATATTTTGAGGGTTGATGAGATTTTATTGAAAAAGTAATCCTTTTTTTCTTTTTCTGCTACGATTGAGCCGATTATGAGCCAATTATTACCTAATTTGCAATTATCAAAACTTCGACAGGCAACTTCGGTAAAACTTTGGTTGGAGATATTGCCCCAAAAAATTGCGGATAAATAATATATTGCAAGAAAAATGATATCTTAAGAGGGAAAGCTTTGCCGCAAATTCATTATTCGATGCCTTCGCCTTCCTCATCATCCGTCAAATCTTCTGCCTCCGCCAACTCGCGCAGTTCCCGCAATTTGTTTACAAGTAAAGCCTTCTGTGGCAAATGGGTTTGATACTCGGCAATCAGTGTGGGCGACATACTTCGACTCAATGCGTATTCTACGACTTCATCATCTTTTTTAGAACAGAGAATTAAGCCGACGCTTGGGTTTTCATTTTGCTTTTTTACATCACGATCAAGAGCTTCAAGGTAGAACTCGATTTGCCTCTCTAATTCACTCTTGGAATAATTGTTTTTAGATAAAGCAATAGATAAAATTCCCGTTCCTCATTCGATTTTGCAGCCATCATTATTAAGATATTATTTGACCAACTAATTTCTCTCACCAGTGGTGAGAGTTTTTCGTTCTGAGCTTTTGAAAGGGTGCCCCGTGTTTATCAAAATGGTTTAGGATAATGTTTAGCTGTGCAGTGCGCAGCGAATTGATCAATCTGAAAAAAATTACATAAAATCCGTCAACTGTTTCTTTTTAATCCGGTGGTTTTCAAATGTTTTGATAATATCTTGTTCCAGCAGCTCGATTCGTTCTTTTGTATATGTCGAAACATTGTATTTTTCAGCGATCTGTTTTGAAACATCGACGTATTTTCGAACCGCCCCTTCATGAACTGTCAATATGACGTTGCCGCCGCATTTGGGACAGCTTCCTGTCAAAGGCGGTCTTCTGTATTTTGTTTCACATTTTGTGCAGCGGACGGTTTGTTTTGAAAAGGCGCGCAGGTTACCGGTAATGTCGGGAAGGAAATGGGTTCTTAAAACGAGTTCTGCAACATCTGCGGCGTCAACAGCTCGAATTTTTTGAGCGAGTGCGAGCTGAGCTTCCATTTTTTCCGACATCGTCTCAAGCGTTTTGTAGGCGGAAAAATCGGGTCCGCTGGCGATGTCTGTTGTGTTGTGCGTAAACATGAAATTTTCATATTGGTCGGGGGTTTTCAGCCGTACGCTGACCAAATCCATAATATCTGAGATTTCGCCGGGGTTTTTGTAGTCTTCCGCAGCCAAATAAAACTCATGCGGATAGCGTGCGCACATATCAATGTTGTGCGCTTCTTTGTCAATTTCGTTTGGATCAATCCGAATTGTCAAAACAAGCGGCGCATCCATCTGACCGCCGCGTTTGTCCGGCAAATATTCGCGCGAAAAATTCAGCATGCCGTCAAGAAGAAGCATGATGCAGTCTTCATCTCCGTCACAATTTCTTCTTTTTGAGGCATGGAAATAGGGATGGGCAAAGCCGACAGATGCTTTTGTAAATCCGATGACGCGTCCCAAAACACCGGCAGACGTGTGGGGTGCAAGACCGATGACCATAACGCCAATCAAATCTTTGATGTTTTCGCAATTGTAGTAGGCATCAACACCATAATACCGCGTCAGCAAATCATCAACATACCGAGTTGTTTTCAACAAATATTCGGCACAGTCTAAGGAGATGACGATGTCTTGGACAAAAAGGCAGACAACTTGGTCATCGCTTATCAGTTCTTTGCCGTAAATGTCTTTTTGGTAGCCCAGATTTTTCAAATCTTCTGCCGTAATTCCAAGTTCGTCAGCTCGAATATGCGTCAGCGGAATGTCGGACATATCGTACCTGACGGTTCCGTCTTTGAAGATGTAAACTCCATGAAGTGATCGCAGGATTCCTTTTTCAAGCGGCTCGGGGGTTTTGGAGCGGCTCATCATTCCTTTAACGCCCTTGATCATCTCAAAATTGTCGCGAACACGAAGGCGCTCAATGGCTTCTTTATAAATTTGGCGAAACTCGATTTTCATTTTGCGTCCGCCGACTGTCGGATTCTGGCATTTCGGACATTTTGGATCGGACGTTTCAATTGAACAGCGTGGACAATAAAGTTTTTCGATCGTAAATTCACCGCATCCGCATCGCCATTTGTGTGTTTCGCGCCCGCACCTTTGACATGACCGAAGGCCAATTTGAATTTCCAATTTTCCGGTGGTGCTGTTTGAATTTTCCCGATAATCGGTCGCATCAACAATGTTTCTTGTTTTACCGCCATGTTCCCCGATCGGAAAAAGGGCTTGGGCTGCCGGCGCCATTTTCCGAAGATCCGATTTTTCGGGACGCCCCATGCGTGCACCAATTCGAGAGGGGGCGCGTGCTTTGACGGTCATTTTCGATAGCAGGCAAACGGATTTTAAACAGCTTTCTGTTTGATTTTCTTCCAACTTTTTCCAAGCTTCTGTTTTTTGAAGCGGCTGATTCTCATCAATTTTTTGAAGCATTTGATTCTGATCGTTTTTATTGAAAGTGCCTGCAAGATTTTGAGATTCTTCCGACGTTAACAGCCCCAAACATCTCAAAAAATGAGCCGGCGGAGAAATCAATATTTTTTTCTCAGATTGATTTGTTGTATCCTGTGAAACTTTATGCAATAACAGCATATTTTCAAAAAGTGTTTTTATTCCGGCGGATACGGTTTTTTCATACGGCAGCTCTAAACATAGGACATTGTCCGAAACAGCCAATTTCCCGTTTTCAACGACGAATGATGTTATTTTCTCAAGTTCTGTTGTTGTCAAATCATGCCACAAATAATTATAATCGGGGTGCAGCGGTATGCCATAGTCCGCAAATAAAAGTGCGTCCGCTTCAGAGATGTGCTTTAGCTTTTCAATATCCTGCGGGTCGGGGAAACGACCGGAATCAAGGAGGGGGTCATTTTTTTCTTTTAAATCCGCATATCCTTTTTCATAATCATAAAGCCACCATTCAAAACAATAAGGCGACGGCATTAAAATGTGATTGTTTTCTAAAAAGTCGCCGTAATTGAACAAAATTTCACCGACNTCGATGATGTATTCNATTTCTTTTTTNATTTCAAGTGCTGTTTTTTTATCATCGGCTCGNACAACATCGCCGTTTTTCAAACGGACGGTAGGACCTTCAATGGTGTCCACCGCAGCCATTCCGGCAGCTTTTCCGGGGCGCTCAACTTTTAGTTGTGTCCCGTTGGTAACGAAATCATCTAAAATGTACATGGCGGCAGGGTTAATTCCGGCGGCAGCAAGCGATGTATTTCGAGATCGCCCGTATCTGAGCCGAAAGCCGCCTTCTCGGGACGGGTGCGAAAAAAGAGGACGGCCGGCAATTAAATCTTGCATGTATTTGTTTTTCGGCTTTATTTTTTGCGTCACTTTATCAGAGCATGGGGTTTCAGCCGAATCGTCATCTGCCGTCTTTTCTTCTGTTTTTGTTCCGGCGATGAGTTTGTCTAAAAATTCCCAGCCGTCCATTTTGAGGGCACTGACGTGTTTTTTAACTTTTGGCGCTTTTAAAATCATGCCTTCTGCAATCACAAGTGCCATGCCGCCGCGAACACGATTTTGGGGGATTTCCGAAAGATTTCGATAGCCTTCGACTTCGGCGTCTTCGGTGGGGTCGCCGTCCACACAAACCGGACAGCTTTCAACAATCAATCGGATTTCATCATCGGTTGGGGAATATTGAAGTGATGCGGTTCTTTTGTAAATTCGGATTTCTTCGGCATATCTTTCGACCAACTCTTTGCGCGGCTTAAATCGATCAAGACCGATACTTCGGCGGACATAATCGCCCACCAAAACAGAAAGTGCTTGGGCTGTGCCGCCGGCACTTCGGATCGGGCCGGAATAGTAAATTCTCAAATATTCGGTACCGTCGCTGTTTTTGTCAATTTTTACTTCTGCGATTCCTTCTATGGGTGCGGCAACAACGCCTTCCGTTAAAACGGCCATTGAAACACGGATTGCGGCATCGACAGCTTCTCGTTTTTCTTTAAAAGTTCCGACATTTCCCTCGGCAATTTCTTTGCCGATTTGAAGGGCAGATTCTTCTCTGTTTTTTCCTTCCCGCTCCATTTCGCGCAGCCGCTGAGCAACACCTTTGACCCCGATTAAATTTTCAACACGGTCTGCCAAGTCTTTTGCAAGCGGAATTTCAACATGCGGGTACGGGTCTTCGCCGTTGGCACGGGCAGCATTCGCTCTTTCGATTTCCTGATACAATTTTGTTTCAAGCTGTGCGAAATAAGCTTGCATTGCCTCGCTTTGTGACGGTTTTTCCATATTGAACCCTTTTGTAGGAAGTATACAGTATCAATCATGTTTATATACTATTTTTAATTGTAGTACCTTTGGAAGAAATTCGCTTTTTTTGTAAGCAAGATGTCTGTGGTGGCATATAGGTTAACAGGTGAAGGTTAACAAGTCGTTAAGTTAACAGCAGTTAAATTAACAGAAGTTAAATTAACAGAAGTTAAATTAATGGATTTAGGTAAATAGATTAACAATTTTATTCATTTAATCACTTCGGAGGAAAATAATTATGATTCAATCAAAAGTTGAGGAAGCAACCATTTTTTTCAGAGGCGCTGAATTGATTCAGTCCGCAAACGCTGAATTAAAAAAAGGAACAAACGAGATTCGTATTGCCGGATTAAGCCCGGATGCGGACAGAAACAGCATTAAGGTAAAGACAACAAAAGGTGTTATCGTTTCGTCTTTTGAGTTTACGGTCGATTATCTGACCGATAAAAAACTCAACAGCGAAGAGATTGAAAAAATTCAAAAGGAACTGGATGAACTTAAAAAGCAATCCGATGAACTTGATGCAAAAAAAACAGTTTATCTCTCCGCAATGGACATGTTGCAGCGCAGTGTTCTTAAGAACGTCGAAGGATCTAAAAGGGGGTTAAGTGCCGATGATTTGGAAAAAACATTGGATTATTACAAGTCTTTTTCACTTGAAACACAAGAAAAACTTCGTGAAGATGCCATAAAACGCAAAGAGTTAAACGACCAGATGTCTAATTTGAGAAAGCAGCTCAATCAGGAAGGTTTTTCGGACGGCAAAACAAACAGAGACGGCATTTTAGTTTTAAACGTCAGTTCCCCCAAAGATGCGCTCTGCGAGTTTACGATCACTTATTTTGTACCTTCCGCGTCATGGACGCCTTATTATGACGTCAACGTGTCATCCACCGACAAGCCTGTTAAAATCACGGGCCGCGCTAAAGTGCGCCAAACGACCGGAATTGATTGGAATGACGTCAAATTGTCACTCTCAACAGCGCGTCCGAGTTTTGGAAAAACTGCTCCCCTCTTTAGCGCATGGTGGCTCCAGCCCTATGTCCGCCAGGACTTGAGGAAAGTGAACACATTGTCACGAATGACTCAAAACGCTTTTTCTTATGCCAGATCCGATGAGGCAGTTTATATGTCTGCGGAAGCAGACCCGGTTGTTGTTGCTGATTATGATGCATATGCCCCTGAACCTTCCGTGGCGAACCTGACCATGGATGATTTTGTCCAGCAAAGCGAGAATCAGCTGAATGTGACTTATGAAATTGATNTGCCGTATTCGATCCCCGGAAANGGAAAAGAGCAAAGCATTGAATTAAAAACGCAGGAAGTTCCGGCGGAGTTTAAGTATTATTCCGCAACGAAATTGGATACGGAAGTTTATGTTTTGGCAGAAATCCCCGACTGGGAAAAATTGAATTTGATCAGCGCCAAAGCCAATGTGACTT
>WRNK01000013.1 GCA_009776675.1 Methanimicrococcus sp. | reverse complement strand
TCCCTTTTCCTCAAAAACATCCAAACCCCCTCAAATTTTGTTTTCAGTAGCGTAGCGGATGAAAGCAAAATTTGAGCGTTTTCAAAAAAAAATATTGATGCTATGATTGCTGCCACCGCCTATCGTTTAAAGCAAAAAAAAAACGGATTTGTATTTTCTCATTTATTTTTATGGGTGTGAATCCGTTCGATTCAGCCGCCTTGGGGCGACTGATCGAACGGTGGTTGATTTGGGTTTCGTGATGACAAAAAAAGTGAAACATCGTTCTTATATCATATCAATAAAATTGGGGGTACCATTTTTCCCAAATCATCAAGCGCTTTTGAGGAAAAACGTACCCCAAATCCTTAATCGCTTCACGAAAAATGATGTTTCGGGTTTTACAACAAAAAAATCAATGCTGCCTTTTTTTTAAAAAAAGCGATTCATTTTTTTCAAAAAAAAGTTATTCGCTTTTTTTTCAGAAAAGTTCTTCAAATTAAAAAAATAGACGGAAATGTTTATTCCGTCAAAATGCGATCCATGATGATATCGATAATTCTGTCGTCGGCACCGAGCGGGTCTTTATAAATGATTTCCACATCTGCCGGGATGTCAACTTTTTCGCCATGGCTGTGGTGATGGTGGT
Organism: Methanimicrococcus sp.; assembly: GCA_009776675.1. The sequence continues at coordinate 13,040 of WRNK01000013.1, read as the reverse complement.
GACCGTGATCGTGTTCATGGTCGTGTTTTTTGGAAGATTTGGACATTTTGAGTATTTTATCTGAATCATGGTCATGTTTATGATCATGGTCATGTTTATGATCGTGGTCATGCGTGCATTCTTCTTCCTTCAGGAGACCAAGAATTCTTGGGATGTCTTTGGTTGTGTGTGTTCCGGCTGCCAAAAAGACCGGCATCACAATAATTTTTTTAGAACCGTTGTCAATAGCTTTCTGAAGACCTTGAGGAATCGTCGGCTCATTAAATTCCATTAAGCCGATTTCAATGTTCTCGAATTTGTTTTTGGCTCTGATTTTGTCGGCAATATCGACAAGCAGCTCTTTAGAATATGGTAATTTGCTGCCGTGACCAACTAATAATAATGTTTCTTTAACCATTTTTTAACCTCAATCGAAGTAATCATGAAATAAACAATGGCATTTTAGAGGGATTTATGTTATATAAGTATTATGAAGTCATAAAACGTATGAAAAAAACATATAAAAATAACAAGTTTGGAACAATAAAATTCCTTAGAACGAAACAAACCACCTCTAAATAACAAATAAAAATTATATATATTGTTAACGTCTCAAAATACGAAATAATTTTGATAAAGAGAAAAAATTTCGTTTTTTTCTTTTTTAACGAGATACCGGGATGACTGAAATGACAACTGAAAGAAAAGAAGATTATCTGAAAATGATTGATAAAATCGTTTCAGAAAAAGGCTATGCACAAGTAAAAGACATATCACGCGCCTTAAATGTTGGTCCGTCAAGTGTCACGGGAATGCTTAAAAAACTGACCGAAGAAGATTATATTAATTATGAAAAATACGGCGGCGTCACTTTAACGCAAAAAGGAAAAGAAACGGCTGAAAACACTCGGGAAAAATACAAAACCATCCGAGATTTTTTGATTGCTCTTGGAATTCCCAAAAACATTGCCGAGGAAGACGCCTGCAAAATGGAACATGTGATCGCACCCGATACTTGTGACATCTTTTTAAGATTTTGTGAATTTTCAATCACTCAAAAAGGTGTTCACCAAATTGATCACTTTAAAAAATACTGTGAGACAGGAGTTGTCGAATCCTGCAAATGTTCTAATTCTAAAATTCAAAAACTTTAAAAGAACATCAGCATCCCTTTTTTTACAACTTCTTTTCTCATTTCATCTCATTTCATCCCTTTTTAAAATTTCTTTTCTCATTTCATCTCATTTATCTTATTCATTCCATTTCCTTTCATTTATCTCATTTATTTCCTTCATTTCCATTTCCTCTCATTTTTCTATAAAATGAACTGTCGATAAAGTTATATCTGTTTCATCTGTAGTTTGAGCAATGAAGCCCTTAAGGACTGTAATTCCCTTCAAATCGGATAATCCGAAATCGAGATTATCTTCCTTTTTCTCAGAAGAAGAGAGACGTACTTTTGTTGAGTTATCGCTTAAAAATGTGCTGACGGCTTTAGACGAAGCCGGAATTTGCAGTGTTGATTTTTTATTAAAGAATCCGCTGGCGGATGCAGAAATGCAAAAAATAAAAACATTTTTTAATGGCACTGTTTCTTTTCAAACGGATGAAAGAGATTTGAGTACGGCTGTCAATTCATACTTAAAAACATCTGCCGACCCTGTTTTAATTGTCATGGCAGATTTGTCTTTATTGACAAAAGATGATGTTTTTGAAATGATTCAAGAACCAAAAAAAGAACCAAAAAAAGAACCAAAACAGGATCCAAAAACAATGGCGGATGGTGCCATACAAAAACTGATTCGAATCGCCCCCGGAAAAGACGGCGGAACCAATATGATCTATATTGAGGCGCCGGATGTTTACGAAGTGGACTATTACGGCAACAGCTGTCAAAAACATATCAACGAAGCAAAAAAGAAGGGCTTGCTGTACGAAACATACGATTCTTTTTTTGCCGCATCAGATATTGATGAGCCGGAAGACCTTGAAAGCATTTTAAAATATGGTCAAGGAGAGATTTACGATTTTGTTGTCAATGCTTTTAAAAACCATAAATAAAACGAATTAAAATCAGGGGAGAGCAAATCATATATATAATTAATATGTGATGTTATTTTAAGAAAAATGATTTCTAAAACCGTTTGTTAAAGTTATTTATACCGTTTTGTTTATCATTTTGCATAAATTTCGTATTTTCTTTTTACTTATCCATCAAAATTTTGTTAATATGACAGGTGACATTGAGTGACAGTAACGATCAACAGAAGTAAATGCGGCTATTGCGGTGCCTGCGTCTCCGTTTGCCCAAAACTTGCTCTGGATTTAAAAGAAGTTTGGATCGATGTCGATGAAAACTTATGCAATAAATGCGGCACTTGTAAAAAAATCTGTCCTGTTGGTGCGATTGAGGTGTTCAAATGAAAGACGCCTATGATGTTATTGTTGTCGGCGGCGGACTTGCAGGCGCAGTGGCTGCAAGACATGCTGCTGAAGGCGGCGCCTCTGTTTTATTGATTGAAAAACGCCAAGAAATCGGAGATCCGATTCGATGTGCTGAAGGCGTCGGTATCAAAGATATGGAACGCTTTATCGATATGGAAGAGCGTTTCTGTGCCGCAAAAATCAAAGGAGCAACCATCTATGTTCCTGACGGAACGCCGATTAAACTGCGGCCCAAAAATCCGGATGAAGTTTACGGCTACATTCTTGAAAGAAAAATATTTGATCGCGCCTTGGTTGAGCGTGCTGCAAAAGCCGGCGCAGAAGTTCATACAAAAACATCTGCAACCGGATTAATTATTAATGACGGAAAAGTTGCCGGTGTTAAAATCAGTCACCTGGGTGTTGAAAAAGAAGTTGCCGCAAAAATCGTTATTGGTGCGGATGGCGTTGAATCAAAAGTCGGGCGCTGGGCCGGAATCAATACAACATTAAAACCGGCAGATATTGAAACGGGCGTTCAGTATTTAATGACAAACATTGAAATTGATCCCGATAATGTCGAATTTTTTATGGGCAACCAGCATGCGCCCGGCGGCTATGTTTGGATTTTCCCGAAAGGAAAAGATCGGGCAAACGTCGGTATCGGTCTTCTCGGCAGCAAAATAAGCGAAGGCGGTCGCCCAATTGATTACTTGAACAATTTTGTCCAAACAAAATTCCCAAACGGCAAAATCATTGAAATGGCTTATGGCGGTGTTCCGGTTTCAGGCGGTATCGAAAAGATTTATGGAAACGGCATCATGCTTGTCGGCGATGCGGGCCAATTAACAGATCCGATCACCGGCGGCGGCATAAAGCATGCCCTTTTCTCAGGCGAATTTGCGGGAACCATTGCGGCAGAAGCTGTTCAAGCCGATGATTTCTCCGAACAAATGTTAAAAAAATATCAAACCCTCTGGGAAAAGAATTTTGGAAAAATCATGGAACGCAACTTGAAATTAAAAGATTATTATGTGGACATGTCTGACGAAGAAGCCAACAAGATTGCTAAATCTTTGCAAGGCGTCGATTTTGCCGGCGTTTTGGAAGTTCCCCAGCTTGTGAAAGTTCTTGTCAAGGTCGATAAAAAATTGTTATTAAAGCTCGGTGCCGCTTACATCGGCTTATAATCCCGATTTTAATTTTTTCTTTTCCTTTTTTTCTGTTTCCCTTTTCTGTTTTCTTTTTTCGTATCTTTTTTCGCTCTTTTTTTTATTTTTGGATTTACAATACTTTCACATTGTTTTGATTTGTTTTAAATAGAAAAAAAATTATTTCTACCTGTCTTAAAAATTGAGACAAAGAAGAAAGGAGATATAGAAATGTTAACAGTTTGCGGTGCGGATTGCACCACATGTCCGGATTATCAAAAAACGTGTGAAGGCTGTCAAAAAATTCAAGGCAAAGTCTATTGGGCCGAAATGATCGGAACAGACACTTGTCCGATATACAAGTGTGTTGTTTCAGACAAAAAATTATCCAATTGCGGGAAATGCAATCAACTTCCATGCAAATTGTTTTATGACTTAAAAGATCCGTCTCTATCGGATGAAGAGCATGTAAAAGGCATACAACAGCGTATTGATCGGTTAAAAGAATAAAGGTGGTTGAAATGATGAGAGATGCTGAAAAAACAATCAGTGGACTCATTGATAAGGCGAATACATCTTATATCAGTTCTGTTGATGAAGATGGATTTCCAAACACAAAAGCAATGCTTGCGCCTCGAAAGCGGATAGGCATTCATACCTTTTATTTTACGACAAACACTTCCTCAATGCGTACGGCACAATACAAAAAAAATCCGAAAGCTTGTATTTATTTCAACGACCGCCGCTTTTTCAGAGGCGTGATGCTTAAAGGATTAATGGAAGTTTTGGAAGATGCCGCTTCTAAAGAAATGATTTGGAACGACGGCGATGAAATGTATTATTCAAAAGGCGTGACCGATCCGGATTACTGCGTTTTAAAATTTACGGCAAAAACCGGCAGATATTATGCAAATTTCAAATCCGAAACATTTGAAATTCAAAAATAAAAAATTTAATGAAACGGTTTTTTGTTTTTATTTTTTGTTCTTATTTTTTGTTATGTTTTTTAAATTTTTCTTATTAAAATAAAAAACCGTCGTTTTTCTTTTTACCATATTTAATTTTTCTTTTTTAACAAAAACTGAGTTCACTGTCTTTATTTTTTCCAAAATTCTCTTGTAAACAGCAAGATAACGGTGTACAATTCAAGTCTTCCAATCCACATATTCAGGATGATAACCAAACGAATCGGCGCTGAAAGAGTAATAAAACTCTCAAACGGACCAAATAAACCGAAAACGGGGCCGATGTTCCCAAGAGAGGCAATGGATGTCACAGCAGCAGAAACCATATCTAATCCCAAAACGCCTAAAATCACGGTGCTGCCGACGAATATTAAAATATACAAAATCATAAAAGAAACTGTTGATGCAACAACGTCTTCCGATAAACTTTTGCCGTTATACTTGATGGGCTTTATGGCATGGGGGTGAACGAATTTGAAAAGATCGCGGCGCGCATGGCGCAGGAGAACAATCCAGCGAACAAATGTCGGGCCGCCTGCAGTTGATCCGGAACAGCCGCCAGTAAACATCGCGAGGAGAAGGAGAATTTTAGCCGCCTGGCTCCATGTATTGTAATCGGCAATCGCAAAACCGGTGGTTGACGTCAAACTGCTGACTTGGAAGATCGAATAGCGAATGGCTGTCAAGAAGTCATAATGCATGTCTCGAACCAAAACCAATGACAAAACAGCCGAAATGATGACAAAGAATAGGATATAGACGCGGAATTCTTCATCTTTAAAGAAATTCTTGGCTTTTTTTGTCGTCAATTTGTAAATGAGTGCGAAATTGGTACCGGCAAGAAGCATGAAAAAGATGACGACAAGCTCAACTTTAAAATTGCTAAACGGTAAAAGGTTTTCATTGTAGGGGGTAAAACCGCCGCTTGAAACGGTGGAGAGTGCAAAGACAACCGCGTCATAGAGAGGGAATTTAAATATGCACAGAAGTGCAATCAAAATAAGGGTTGCACCGATGTAAAATCGCCATAAAATCTTTGCAGTGCTGCTGATTTTGGGACGAATTTTGTCTTCTGTCGGACCTGAAAATTCTGTTTTGTAGAGCTGGCGACCTCTCATATTGACTTTTGGAATGACGGCTAAGAAAAGGGCAACAACTCCCAAACCCCCCAGCCACTGCATTAAACTGCGCCAAAAAAGAAAACTCTGCGGCATAGAGCCGATATCTGTCAAGACGGATGCGCCGGTTGCCGTCACTCCGGACATGCTTTCAAAAAAAGCATTGAGAGGGGACAATCCATAAAATAAAAACGGGATGGCGCAAAAGAAAGCACTGAAAAGCCAACTGAAAGCCACGACGGCATAACTTTCACGAACCGTCCAAACATTGTTGGGCTTTGAGAATTTGATCATCACCAAACTGACAGTTGCAGAGATGGCAATTGAAATTAAAAACGGATATACGATTTCGCCGTAATAGAAAGCCAAAGCTGCCGGAATAATTTGAACAGCTGCCAAAAGAAATAATATTTTGCCGACGACTGAAAAAATGTTATTCAAATTCATATCTGCACCATCATTTGAACAGCCAGTTCATTTTAGAATGAGCTTCCGGTTTTGAAAATATAAAAACGCGGTCATTTGGGAGAATGGCCATATCACCGGACGGAATTATTTTTTCATTGCCTCTGACGATCATGCAGATAATCGCATCTTTGTGGAAATCCAAATTTTGAAGCGTCATTCCTAAAATTTTTGATTTTTCGGTTACGGTATACTCTAAAATTTCAGCATTGGCTTGAGGCAGTGTTCTTAATATTTCCGCAGGCATGTTTAATGTTGAGCGCAGCACTTCCGTGACTGTCGCATTTTGTGTGTTTAGAGCAATATCAACGCCGACTGTCTCAAAAATGGGAATATAATCCGGAAGGGATGTCCGCACAATAATTTTTTTGGCGCCAAAGTGCTTCATCATCAAACCGCATAACAAATTTTTTTCGTCGCTTTCAGTGACGGCAACAACGGCATCGCAATGACCGACGCCTTCTTCTTTTAAAAGTTCAATATCTGTTGCGTCTCCATGCAGGATGAGAGAATTTGGAAGCAGGTCAACGATTTCTAAACATCGATCTTCACATTGTTCAATAATTTTTAAATCAAAATCGGGGTCTTTTTCAATGAGGTTTGCCAAATAAAGACCGATGGCGCCGCATCCGATTAACAATATTTTTTCACCATGCTTTTTCTTGGATGTTTTTTCTTTCGGTGAAAAAAGAGATTCGGCTTTCCCGACATCTTCGGCTTTACAAACGACAATAATGCGGTCTTCGGCCATCAAAAAACTTTGCCCGTCCGGAATAATCACTTCGCCTTGGCGCAAAATCGCACAGATGATACAGTATTGCTTCAGTTTCAATTCTTTTAACGGCTGGTTTATCAAAAAATTTCCTTCACCGATTTCAAACTCGATCATTTCGGCGCGACCCTCTGCAAGGACTTCGGCATCGATTGCGCCAGGGATGGATAATATTTCGGCAATGTTGGAAGCCAATGCCAATTCCGGACAGACCATAATATCCACGCCGATTTCAGGCTTTTTAGAAACAGGTTTTTTAATATAATCGGGATTATTGACACGCGCAACCGTTTTGGCTTTCCCGTGCGTTATCGTTTTTGCAGTAAAGCAAGCAATCATATTAATTTCGTCATTATTCGTCACTGCAACAAATAAGTCAAAAGGTTTCAATTCATTTAAGATATCGACATTTGCACCATTTCCGACAAGTGCCTGGACATCCAATTCGTTGGCATGAGCCACGCGTTCAGCATCTTTATCAATAACAAAAACATCGTTTTTATCGGACAGAACTTTAGCGATATTGTAGCCGACTTTACCGGCACCGATCACAACAATTTTCATGAAAAAACATCCTTGAATGAAGTCAATGATTTGAGATATAAAACAGTGCTATTATAAATAAGTAAAACCCATTTGAAATTGCTTTAATGCCCTGAAAATAAAAAAGGAAACGGAAAAATAATGACTGAAAATTCCAAGACAGAAGAAACAAAAACAAAGGATACAAAAATGAAGGAAACAAAAGAAACGAAGGAAACAAAAGAGAGCGTTCTAAAAGATTTAATTGAAGGCGGCTTCCCTTTTCTTGAACAAAAAATCTTAGACTGTCAAAAATGTGCGCTTTGCGAAACAGTGACAAACAAAGTCATTTCAAAGGGTTCAAAAACACCGGTTGTTGTCTTCATTGGCGAAGCCCCCGGCAAAAACGAAGATGAAACCGGCATCCCCTTTTGCGGCAAAGCCGGAAAGCTGCTGGACAAATACATTGATTATATGGAATTAAAACCGACAGATTGGGCAGTCATCAACACCCTCAAATGCCGCCCCCCCGACAATCGGACGCCGACAAAAAAAGAAATCGAAATCTGCCGCCCATTTTTAATAGCCCAGTTGTCACTTTTAAATCCCAAAATCATCATACTTCTTGGAAACACCGCCGAAAAAGCATTTGGTGAAACGTTGGGGTGGGGAGAAGTTAAAAAAATACAGATGGGAGATGGTTTACAAACAATTGATGTCTTAAAAATCTATCACCCCGCCGCCATGATTTATCAAAGATCAAGAGAAGCGGAGCAATATGCTTTTTTGGATCGGTGGAAATGTTTGTGGGAAGAATGATAAATAACATCCTTTTTCAATAAACCCACACCCAATCCTCAATCTTTTTGAGAAATCCGAGAGTTGCGTATTGCAAACAAAAAAAACCAAATCCAAAACAATAAAAATCCGCCTAAAATAACCGCGATGCTGTGCCATAACCATCCCTCGCCCAACAATAAATATAAAGTGGCGCCCAGAAAATAAGATGCCCCTGCGAAAAAGGGAGATTTTCCCAAAGCTCTGCCAAGATTTATGGATTCCTTGCCGTTTTCATTTGATTCCTGCGAAGAAGATTTGTTTTTCCAGTCGGGATTTCTTTTCCATAACATAATTCCAAAAAGAAATGAGGCGAAAGATAAAAGGTAAAGGGTGATTGCGATAGGCGTCATTGGAAATATCACTTGGGTAAAGTTTTTTTGTGTAAAAATTTTTAGATCATGATTTGAATACCATTATTTGTGTTTTTTTACGATCTCTGCTTTAATTACTTTTCGTCATCGACTATTCCAAATTGAATATAAAATTTTGGAGAACTTTCACTTACCGAGGTATAGCTCTATAATGTAGTAACATCTGTTAAAAAGCAGGTGATTTAGTAATGGTGGAATGCAAAAATAGAATTGGTTACTTCATGGCTTATGACGACCTGTTTTCCACTTGGCTTGAGAAAGGGCGGGATTTTGATATTAGCAATGTCCGTGATGCCCTGTCAGCCTTTAACCGCCATATAAGCGCCGCACATAAAAAGGTATTCACTGGCATTTTTGATACACTCCAAACCGGACTTAGTAAACTCGGTGATACCGCCGCCTCTCAGACAAAAGCAATTAGTGACCTTTTTGAGAGGTGATAAACGTGAATGAGCTAACCATAAGTAGTGTAGTAACTACCAATAAAATCCAAAGCTTCATATATGTCGTAAGAGGCCAGCAGATTATAATAGATAGTGACTTGGCAATGCTTTACAATGTTGAAACAAAAGTGCTAAACCAAGCTGTATCGAGAAACATCAAAAGGTTTCCTGAAAGATTCCGATTTCAGTTAACCAAGTTTGAACTTGAAAACTTGAAGTCACAAAATGTGACCTCAAGTTTAGCTCGTAATTACGGAGGCAGAAGATATATGCCCTATGCGTTTACAGAACAAGGCATAGCGATGTTGTCGTCAGTTCTAAGAAGCGATATAGCGATACAAGTAAGCATTCGTATTATGGATACATTTGTGGAAATGCGAAAGTATCTGGCAAATAACTCTCTTCTTTTGGAAAAGGTCTACAGCATGGAGTCACGGCAAATAGAATCCGAATTAAGACGAAGTGACTTTGAAGAAAAAACAGAAAAGCAATTCGAGCAAATATTCGATTATATTGCATCGCACGAAGAACAAAACCAGAGGATTTTCTTTGATGGGCAGGTTTTTGACGCATTCAGCCTGATGGCAGATATTATTAACCAAGCAGAAAAGACAATTGAATTGATAGATGGATATGTGGATATTGCAACACTGAATATACTTGCTAAGAAAAATGCGGGCGTTGAAGTAATTATTTACACGTTGCCAAGCACAAGATTATCGGCGCATGATATACATAATTTCAATGCGCAGTATCCGAGACTGGATGTAAAATATACAACCATATTCCATGATAGATTTTTAATGTTGGACGGAACGAAAGCATACCACATAGGTGCTTCTTTAAAGGATGCAGGTAAAAAGTGCTTCGCTATCAACAAAATAGAAGATATTGCTGTGGTAAGGGATCTCATTCAGAAAGCGCAAGTTTGAGAGTTTATAGGAAATTGCCAAAAATGTATAAATATTCAATGAGTCGAGCCATAATTTCTCCACCATTTGTATAAATAAGCAATTGCAAGATAAACGAAAATTGGATTATACAACAATAGAATTAAAAGCGGAATTAAAGAATTTGGAGTCTGAGAGTTTACCACATAAGAAAGGATTAGAAGTAAGACAAAGGGGATTGAAGCCCAAATGACCTAAGCTGGAAGACCCCCGAAAGCCCCCCCATAAGCGAAATAATGATATGAACCCAGCGGACCATGATTTTTTATCTGCATGGTATCTTGGGAAGCGAAATCCACTTTGCGTTTTATAAGGCAATACCAATGTATAACTATAAATGTGAACGAAAAAAAAAGGTATGATAATAAAAAATTTACGCCGCTGATAATAAAACAAAAAGAACAAATGGCAGAGTAGATTATTATTCCAACAGCCATCTCAAAATAACTAAATATTTTTTTCATAAACCGGCCTTTCTTTTTTTGTTTAATTTTTTTACCATCGGTAGACATGATTTCCATCAAATTGTGAAATCATATCCTACGAATATGATCAGGTACGCTTAAAGAATTTTTCCCAAATAAATTGCAGAACTTTGCCTAACAGCGCCAAAGCAAGAAGAAAAGCTTTGATTAATAATATGATAACGAAATCAATGAAAATGGAAAGTAAAGAAAAGAAGATGATAAAACTTGTTACACTATATCCGTAAAATTCCGGCAAATTCTGAGAAACGGAAATTTGGAAAAAACCAAAAGCAATGGCTACAGGCATAATGGAATCACAAATGATGCAAAAAGATATGAGCAAGTTACCGGAAATGTTTGAAAATTTTTCAAACTCTGTAGAAGACAGACCGGGAATACCCTTTAATATATTTTTATTGCCTTGTTGATCCCGTGGTAAAAAAAGAGGTGAAAGAACTTTCCTGAGCAGAAAATGATTGATGCAAAGTGCAATCAGCATAGCCGTAAAAAAGAGACAATAGGGGCTGATAAAAAATGCGCCAACAAGAGACAGGAAAACAAAGAATAAATAGACAATTAAGAGAAGGGACGAAATGGAACTTTTCATAATTAAAACCTATGTAATGGGGATATTAAATTTAAGGTAATGAGAAATGTCATCACACAAATATCAATTTTTTTTCATATATTAGGCCGCCATCCTCAATAAAACCACCCGATTTTTAATTGCTTTTCAAAGAACGAGAGTCCCGTATAAAATAGAAAAGCATCACAATAAAAAATGACATAATTCCGGCAGATTGTAACAAGATGGTAAGCCAGATCCATTCCTCACCCAAGAATAAATATACCAAAGCGCCTAGAAAACAAAACCCGCCCATGCTAAAAAGGGCTTTTGCGACATATTTGTTATAATTTTGTGCGATCAGTGGATAATTTTTGTCTTTCATATTGGTTTTTTTATTCCATGCTACGATTCCCAAAATCAAAAAGACAAAAGCATATAGAAAATATCTGATTATTGCAGACGTTATCAAAAATATCACCTGAAAAAAAATTTGTGTAAAAAAAATCAAAATTTAAAAATTTTGGAACATGATTTGAATACAGTTATTGTGTGATTTTACCATCCTATTTTATAATCGTTTTCATCATCGGCAAATAATTTTGAAATAAATTCAGTCTTTCCCAATTTTGAAAAAAACCAATTGACGATAAACAGCATGATAAGATAGGCGAAAACGGGATTATATAACATCAGAATTAAAATCCGAATGATCGAATCGTGAGCAAGACTGTCTGTTACATAAAGGACTAAGAGAAGTAAGCCAACAGCGATGAAAACAAAACAGAACTAAATGGAAAAAATTGACTGCATTAATATGGCCCTACATATATTTTGACGCAAATTCCCTCCGCGTCGACCCCAATAATATTGATAATAATTCTCAGCAGGTCGTAAAAGAAAGTAAATAAATAAAGGGAAAAAAAATGCAAAAAAAATCGAAGGGATGGAAGAAGATTCTCCATAATAAATAAAAGGGAAATACAAGAATACCCCTAACGCCATCACACAAATATCAAAGTATTTTTTCATAAATTAGGCCTCAATAAAAAACAGATAAAATGACTCCCTTTACCCCAAATTCCCAATCAAAACCCCAAGCCCCTGCACCGTCTTTTCAATATCTTTGAACGGAAAAGAATACAGCATCTCTTCATCCATGATTTTGGCGTATGATCGGCTGCCGCCGCATCCGATGGTCACATTGGGCTGGCCGCTTTTAACGACTTGGGCAACGGCGTCGGAACAGACGCTTTGCTTTCCTGAGAATTCGGCGTGGATTCTGCCGCCGTCTTTATAGAGATAACCTTGTGTCAAAAGCATGGCTTGCTTGGGCTTGCAGATGAAAATGATGACGTCGGGTTCAAATGGGGTGGATTCAAGGGGCGCATAAAGAACGATGGCATTTGAAAAAGGTTCTAAAAAAGAAATCATGTCAACCGTTTTTTTGGCGGCCTCGATGGTTTCAAACTGCTTGAGACCGTCACAATAAAATTCGCCGGTTTTGACTTTTTCGGGGAGCTTGCCAAGACCCAAAGCGGCTGCACCGCCGTTACATAAATGCTCTCCTGCGGTTGTGTAAAAACAATCGCCGGTTCGGCGGACATGATCAACAATTTGGCAGTGGCGAAGCTGGCGATCTAATTTTTGATAACGGGAAGGGATCTCTCCCTCCTTGCCGGCCGGAATTAATTTGACGGCAACAGGGGATCCATCCAAGTGAAGCAATTTTTTAAACTCATTTCCGATTTCATTTATTTTTTGAACATCCATGAAAAACACCTTTTTAACGAAACAGAAAAGATCAAAATGACATATGTTTCGAGGCTATCGAATTAATTGTAATTATTTTACATTACCGACCCATAATATATATATTCAAGTAGGTTTTCTATTCACCTTAAGGAATCTGGGAGACCCGAAATATCGTGCTCTGTCAACGACATTAAAACATTGGCAATTATTTGTAATAATTTTTTGATCAAACAAAAATAAAAAACGTACATGC
>WRNK01000012.1 GCA_009776675.1 Methanimicrococcus sp. | reverse complement strand
CGATTCGGTATGTCAATTTCAATGATGTCGCCGTTTTGAACAAGACCAATCGGACCGCCTTCAGAAGCTTCGGGAGAGACGTGACCGATGCATGGACCGCGTGTGCCGCCTGAGAATCGACCATCTGTGACTAAGGCAACGGAGTCCATTAAACCCATTCCTGCAATGGCAGATGTCGGCGAAAGCATTTCGCGCATTCCCGGACCGCCTTTCGGACCTTCGTATCGAATAATAACAACATCGCCGGCTTTAACTTTATTGGAAAGAATAGCAGCCATAGCTTCTTCTTCACCATTAAAAACACAAGCAGGACCACTATGCTTCATCATTTTTTCACCGACGGCGACTTGTTTGACAACAGAGCCATCCGGCGCCAAATTTCCTTTCAAAACGGCAATACCGCCTTCTTTATGAACCGGATTATCAACAGTTTGGATGATTTTTTGATTCAATTTCGGGTTTGTTAAAACCATTTTCTTTAAACTTTCACCCACCGTTTGACCGCTGACTGTCATTTCATTCTTCATGACACGATCGCCAAGACGTGAAAAAATGGCATAAATGCCGCCGGCACGATCAAAGTCAGTCATAAAATACGGACCGGATGGTCTTAATGAAATCAAATGTGGTGTATTCTTGCTGAGACGGTCAAAATCATCTAAAGTCAATGTTATGCCAAAAGCGTGTGCAATTGCCGGCAAATGAAGCGCAGTATTACTGCTGCCGCCAATCGCCATATCTGTCATCACCGCATTTTCAAATGAACTCTGTGTCACAATCTGACGAGCAGAGAGTCCTTTTTGAACCATTTCAACGATGCGTTCACCGGATTCTTTTGCCAAGCGAATCTTTGAAGCATCCACCGCAGGTGACGTTGCACATCCAGGAAGAGATAAACCAAGAGCTTCCGTCATACAAGCCATTGTGTTGGCCGTAAACATTCCGGCACAAGAGCCGCATCCTGGACAAGCGCTGTTTTCAAACATTCTCAACTTATCTTCTGAAATTGTTTTGCTTTTGACGGCGCCGACGGCTTCAAAGAGTGAAATTAAATCCAGTGACGTATCATCTGCAAAACCCGGCTGCATTGGACCGCCTGTTATAACAATCGTCGGGATATCCAAATGACCGGCTGCCATTAAGTGACCGGGGACAATTTTGTCGCATGACGGGATCATGACCATGCCATCAAATTGGTGGGCTTGCACCATGACCTCAATCGTATCTTGAATGAGTTCGCGGCTTGGAAGGGAATATTTCATACCGGTGTGACCCATCGCAATACCATCACAAACACCGATTGTGTGGAATTCAAAAGGAACACCGCCGGCGTTTCGGATACCGGCTTTCACCGCGTCTGCAATTTTATCCAAATGGATGTGACCGGGAATAATATCGTTTTTGGAATTGACAACCGCAATAAACGGTTTTTCCATTTCCGAATCGGTTAAACCAACAGCTTTCAATAGTGAACGGTTGGCTGCTCTTTCAAGTCCTTTTTTGGCATTGTCGCTTCTCATAATCTCGCCTTTTAATTCTCGCCTTTTAATAATCGTATAAGAAGTAAAAGAAAAACAGATATATAAAAAGGATTAGCTTTTGTCTTCTTCTTTTTCGGAATTGTTAATCAAATATAGTTTTTGTTGTTTTTCAAATTATTTCGTTTCTTGCAATGACACTCAATCCAAGAACAGTACACCAGCAAGCGACAGCAAACAATTCAAAAATCATAGATAATCCATAATCTCAATACTAAAAACAATGTTAACAATGCCCAAAAATCATAGATAATCCATAATCTTGATACTAAATTAACAATGCCAAAAATTTGATCTGGAACTCTTATATACTATAACTGAGAGTAATAAATCTTCTATGCAGCTCCCTACACCGGAAGACTTAAAGAAAAAGCGCATTGAGCTTGGCTTGACACAAAGCGAATTGGCTAAAAGAGCCGGCGTCAGCCAGCCTTTGATTGCGCGCATTGAAATGGATGGCGTTGACCCGCGGTTATCAACCGTTGCAAAAATACTCAATGCTTTTGATGAAATTAAAAAGGAGCAGCAGATCATTGCAAAAGACATTATCAGCTCACCCGTGATTCATGTAAACCCGAGACAAACGCTGGAAGAAGCTGTTTTAATCATGAATACCCGCGGCATTTCTCAGCTTCCTGTGATTGAAAACGGCATTCCGGTCGGCAGTTTGTCGGAAGGCGCTGTTGTTAAAGCCGTTTCCGGCAAAAAATCATTTTCTGAAATGTTGGTTGCGGATTTAATGGAAGACTCCTTTCCGACTGTTCCGCAGACCTCTTCCGTTCCAACAATATCGCATCTTTTGGAGCGCAGTCCGGCCGTATTGGTTATGAATAAAGGGATTGTCATCGGCGTTATCACAAACAGCGATATTATGAAAATCGGAACAATGAAAAAATAAAAACACAAAAAACAAATTTCATTTTTTGAAGGATTAGATTTATTATTTTGATTGTATTTGTTTAAATTTTAGTATTCTCAGAATCCTATGAAACCGTAAAGCAATAATATCAAATACTTCTATCGTGTGTAGTTCAATTTATAATTTTACCATTCTTAATTCAACAAAAATCTGACAACTGAAAAATATCTCAGAACAGTGATTTCAATGATTAAAACTGAAGACAAACTTTTAATGATGCCTGGACCCGTTGTGGTTCCGAACCGTGTTTTAATGGCAATGGCCAAACCCATGATTAATCATCGCGGAAAAGAATTTTCTGCAATTTACACCGAATGTCAAAACATCTCTGCATCTCTTTTTAACACAAATGCAAACAACATTTCAATCATTTCCGGATCCGGAACCGCCGGCATGGAAGCTGCTGTCGGCTCTTTGAACAACAAAGAGGATAAAATTTTAGCTATCGAAAACGGCAAATTCGGTCAGAGATTCAAAAAATTGGCCGGAAAATATGGAACAGTCGTTCCTCTCGAATTTGAATGGGGAGACTCTGTGGATTTAGACGCCGTTGAAGAAAAATTAAAAGCCGGCGACATCAAAACAATTGCAATGATTCACAATGAATCATCGACTGCCATCAAAAATCCGGCAGCAGAAATCGGCGCCCTCGCCAAAAAATATGATGCTTACTTTATTTTGGATGTCGTCTCTTCCCTTGGCGGCGACACGATTAAAATGGATGAATGGGGCGTTGACATCGCTGTGACGGGATCTCAGAAATGTATTGCAGCACCGCCCGGAATTTCGATTGTTGCGGTCAGTGAAAAAGCTGCCGCAGAAATGGAAAACGTCACAAACAGACCCTACTACTTAGACTTGCTTGCTTACAGAAAAAGCGCCGCTAAAGACTTAAAAGAAACACCCTATACACCGGCAGTTTCTTTATTCTACGCCCTTCAAGAAGCGTTAAGAATGGTTCAGGAAGAAGGTATTGAAAACAGAATTAAAAGACATTGCTTAATGACAAAAGCTGTCCGTGACGCTGTGACTGCAATCGGTGTTGAAATGTTTCCGACATTAAATGATGTCTGTACTTACTCTAATACGGTTTCTGCAATGAAAGCACCGGCGGGCACCAACGGCGAAGACGTTAAAAAAGAGTTAAACAAGCGCGGCATCATTATATCCGGCGGTCAGGATGATTTAAAAGGCAAGATTTTCAGAATTGGCAGCATGGGAGCGACCACTCCGCTCAACATTATGACCACTTTGTCTGAACTGGAGCAAGTTCTCTTCAACATGGGCGCCATTGAAACCACCGGTGCTGTCATGGACATTGCAAAAGATACAATGGAAAGCCTGTACTAAAACTGAAAAACAATAAATCATTATAAAAATAATAATAAAAACAGGTTTGAATGACCCGAATTTAAATAAAGAATGAAGATTAGGAAAACATTCTTAAAGAAGAATCAACTTTTAGGGTCATTCAAACGTTTATGAAGTATATAACGCATTTTTATCAAATTGCAATTTGGCATTTTGATCTTTCGACGAATATCCTTATTCGTTATTTTAAAAGGTGACATTATGGCATTGAAAAAAGGAGATTTTATCCGCATTAACTATACAGGAAAATTAGAAGACGGCAAGGTGTTTGACACCACCATCGAAGATGTTGCAAAAGCAGAAAATGTTTACAACGCGCAAGGCCTTTACGGCGGCGATGTTATTGTTATCGGCTATGGCCACGCGATTAAGGGTCTTGACGACGCGCTCGTGGGTAAAGATGCCGGCGATGAAGGAGCAGTGACAATTGCACCGGAAGAAGCTTTTGGTCTTCCGAAAGAAAACTTGATCCAATCCGTCTCTATATCCAAATTCAAAGACGGAAAAGCACAAATCGGCATGATTATTGAACAAGATGGTCGCCAAGGTATTGTAACAAAAGTAATCGGGCGCCGTGCAACAATTGACTTTAACAGCCCACTTGCCGGAAAAACTGTGATTTATACCTACAAAATCGAAAGCATTTTGGAATCGATCGAAGACAAAATCAAGGGGCTCTTTTCCCTTTACACAGGTATTCAAGATTCCGTCGTCAACGTCAGCGGCGATGCAGCTGACCTTGAAGTTCCGACAGAAATCACATTCAATCAAAGATGGCTTTTCATGAAAGGAAAACTTGCTCAGGAAGTGTTGGAAAACACAGACTTAAAAGAAATCCGCTTCGTTGAAGTCGTCAAAAAGGAAGAAAAATCATAAAGCACAATTGAGATGAAAGATTGAGATGAAATAAACTCGATTTTTACATTTTATCAATTGGCTAAAAACGATTATATATTAAAATCGTGTTTATGTGTTGTTTTGTATCCTTGTGCGGAGATAGCCAAGCGGCCCACGGCGCCGGTCTTGAAAACCGGTGGTGCCAAGCACCCCGGGAGTTCAAATCTCCCTCTCCGCGCTTATTTTTTTAATTTTCAAACAATAAAAAGAGGAAGACATTTATGACAAACGTATTATTTGAAACAACAATGGGAAACATTAAGATCAAATTGAGAGACGATATGCCGATTACAGCCGGGAACTTCGAAAAGCTTGTTTCACAAGGCTTTTACAATGGCGTCATTTTCCACCGCGTGATTGCAAACTTCATGATTCAAGGCGGCGACCCGACCGGAACAGGAATGGGCGGTCCCGGATACAGTATTAAGGATGAATTCGTGGCAGGTTCAAGCAATGTCCGCGGAACTATTTCCATGGCAAATGCAGGACCAAACTCCGGCGGCAGCCAATTTTTCATCAACCTCGTTGACAACATCTACCTTGACTGGGACAAACCGCCGGCAACGTCCAAACACCCCGTTTTTGGAAACATCGTTGAAGGCATGGATATCGTTGACAAGATCGGGCAAGTTAAAACAGGCCGCAACGACAAACCAATGACAGATGTTAAGATTATCAAAGCGTCTGTAATTTAAATTTTCATAATGTGCCCGATTTCGGGCTCTGCTTTTTTTTATGTTTTTTTACGAATTTGAAAAATTGAAAATTCTAAAACGCCGAGGTGAAAGAAAGTATGCCGTTTATTAAACAAATCATGGAATTCAATAAAAATTTTGTTGACAACAAACAATATGAAGCGTTTGATACAACAAAATACCCGAATAAAAAAATAGCCATTCTTTCATGTATGGATACACGGCTGACTGAATTATTGCCGGCAGCATTAAATTTAAAAAACGGCGACGCTAAAATAA
This sequence comes from Methanimicrococcus sp., assembly GCA_009776675.1. The sequence goes on along the minus strand of WRNK01000012.1, from coordinate 8,247 downwards.
TTAAAAATGCCGGCGCTATGATTACACATCCCTACGGAAGTGTAATGAGAAGCTTACTCGTTGCGATATACGAGCTTGGCATTCAAGAAATTTTGGTAATTGCCCATCATGACTGCGGAATGCAAGGACTCAAGGCCCCTCAGTTAATTAAAGATATGATGGATCGAAATATCACTCAAGATAAAATCGATCTGGTTCAAAATGCCGGAATAGATATCCATGAGTGGCTCCACGGTTTTGAAAATACTGAAACATCCGTTGCAGAAACCGTTAAGATCATAAAAACCCACCCACTAATGCCGCCGGATGTGAATGTTTATGGGTTTATCATTGATCCAAAAACAGGAAAGCTTGACAGGGTAGAATAAGAGCGTGAAACAAACAAAATAAATTATTGACCCGATTTTTTAAAAAAAATAAAAATAAAAAAATTTGAGTGTAAATGATTTTATTCAATATTATAATTTTTTGGAAATGTCTTATAAATAGAACCCTAAAAACGAGATGAGATTAACGATTTTTAAGCAAACATATATATAACATGAAACCCTTTTTTTGTCATCAAAAAATGATAAATAAAGCAGAGTTTATGATATCATAAAAACCGTCAACGGATATTTGTTTTTTGAAACTTTTAATTTCAAATTTTTTCAAAAATATTTTTAGACTGATTTTCCGGACTATTTCAAATATATTTCTCTGTTTTAAAAAATTAAAAAAAATGAAAATATCAAAAGGACCATTGAATTTTAAGTTTTAAGGAAAATCATCCGATTTCATTTTATATTAAATTCAAACAAAGGCGCTTAATTCATGAGTAATGAAAAATACGACGGAACCAATATTCAAGTCTTAGAGGGACTCGAAGCGGTTCGAAAAAGACCCAGTATGTATATCGGCAGTACCGATTCAAGAGGCCTTCACCATTTGGTTTATGAAGTTGTGGACAACAGTATTGATGAAGCTCTCGCCGGATATGCCAAAAATATCCGAATGACCATCAATGAAGACGGAAGTGTCACTGTCATCGATGACGGCAGAGGCGTTCCGATTGACATTTTGCCGAAATATCAAAAATCCGCATTGGAAGTTGTTTTAACGATCCTGCACGCCGGCGGTAAATTTGATAAAGAATCTTACAAAGTGTCAGGCGGCCTTCACGGCGTTGGTGTTTCGGTTGTCAACGCTCTTTCCGAATGGCTTGTTGCCGAAGTTCGCCGCGACGGGAAACTTTACAGGCAAACATATTCTTACGGCATACCAAAAAGTGATGTTGAAATTGTCGGCGAATCTGAGGGGACAGGAACAACCATTCAGTTTATGCCGGACAAAAAAATATTTGAAACCATCGACTTCAAATATGAAATTTTATTAAACCGCCTGAAAGAATTGGCTTTCTTAAATAAAGGCGTTAGAATCATCACAGAAGACCTCCGCACCTTTAAGGAAGAAGCAGAAGAGTTTGGAAACATCGCTGAAGACGATTCGGAACTGGTCGGGGATTTGGGAGCAGATGATGAAGACGGCGCTGCCGGCAAAAAGAAATCATCCTCTCGTTCATACATTATCAAAGAAAGATATCACGACCTGTTCTACGAAGGCGGTATCATTGAGTTTGTCAAATATTTAAACACCGGAAAAGCTGTTCTTCATGAAACCCCTATTTACTTTGACAGACAAAGAGACGGCGCCGATGTCGAAATCTCAATGCAGTACACCCAAAGTTACAATTCAAATGTTTATTCTTTTGCAAACAACATCAACACCACCGAAGGTGGTACGCACATGGTGGGCTTTAAATCTGCCCTCACGCGTGTTGCAAACGATTATATCAGAAGGAACAATTTGGACAAAGACAGCAGCAGCGACCCATTAAGCGGCGAAGATATCCGCGAAGGACTGACAGCCATCATCAGTGTCAAATTATTGGAACCGCAATTTGAAGGGCAGACCAAAACAAAACTCGGCAACAGTGAAATGAAAGGAATTGTCGATTCTCTTGTCACCGAAGGGCTTTCTGAATACTTTGAAGAAAATCCGAAAGTGGCTGTTACGATTTTAGAAAAAGCACTTCTTGCCAAGCGTGCCAGAGAGGCAGCAAAACGTGCACGAGAACTGACGCGTCAAAAATCAACGCTTGAAATCAGTACGCTTGCCGGCAAATTGGCAGGATGTTCCGAAAAGAATCCCGAATTATGCGAACTCTATTTGGTTGAAGGAAACTCTGCCGGCGGCACGGCAAAACAGGGTCGAAACAGGGCATTTCAAGCCATTTTAGCATTCAGAGGCAAAATTTTGAATGTTGAAAAAACACGAATTGACCGTGCTTTGAAAAACGCTGAAATCGGCTCACTCATTACAGCCTTAGGTGCCGGTTTTGGAGACGAGATGGATATGGAAAAACTGCGGTATCACAAAGTTGTTATCATGACCGATGCCGATGTCGACGGTGCTCATATCCGCACATTGATTTTAACCTTCTTTTTCAGGTACATGCCCGGACTCATTAACGGCGGGTATGTCTACATTGCTCAGCCGCCTCTTTTTAAGATCAAAAAGGGCAAAAACGAATATTATGCTTATTCTGATGCTCAAATGAAAAGAAAAATAGAAGAGATCGGAGAAAAAGGCTCCTCTGTGAATCGTTACAAAGGTCTTGGTGAAATGAATGCCGATCAGCTTTGGGAAACCACAATGAATCCCGAAACAAGAACATTGCTTCAAGTCACAATCGAAGACGCTATTGAAGCCGATGAAATTTTCACAATTTTAATGGGCGATGAAGTTCTTCCGAGAAAAGAATTCATTCAAGAACATGCCAAAGAAGTGGAGAATTTAGATATCTGAGGTGAGAAGAAATGGACGAAAAATCACAGCAACAGAAGCTTTTAGATGAATATGTCAGACGTTCTCAGATTTCTGAAGAATCAGAGGAATCCAAAACCGTTTTGGTTCCTGCCGATGAAAACGGCGGAGATGATCGTGGTGATGACGGCGATGATGTTCCCTTTGAAGAGGAAGAACGTGTCGGCATCAAACCAAGGCTTCTTAACGAGGAGATGAAAAAATCTTACATATCATATGCGATGAGCGTTATTGTCGGTCGTGCTCTTCCCGATGCGCGAGACGGCTTAAAACCGGTTCACCGCCGTATTTTATATTCCATGAAAGAAACGGGTCTGACATACGAGAAGCCGAAAAAGAAATCCGCACACGTTGTCGGTGATGTGCTGGCGAAATATCACCCGCACGGCGATTCGTCTGTCTACGATGCGATGGTGAGAATGGTTCAGCCGTTTTCTTTACGCTATCCTTTGGTTGACGGACAAGGCAACTTCGGATCCATTGACGGCGACCAAGCTGCCGCCATGCGTTACACCGAGGCACGCATGGGAAAAATTGCCGCCGAAATGATTGAAGATTTGGACAAAGAAACCGTAGCGTTTCGACCGACTTATGATGAATCCGGTTTAGAGCCAGAAGTGCTGCCGGCAAAACTTCCGAATTTATTAATTAACGGATCGACAGGAATTGCAGTCGGCATGGCAACAAATATGCCGCCGCACAATTTATCCGAAGTGATCGGCGCCGTCATCATGATGATTGACAATCCCGAAGTGGAAGTGGAACAATTAATGACAGCCGTCAAAGGTCCCGACTTTCCGACAGGCGCCGTGATTCTTGGAAACGATGGCATTAAACAAGCTTACAGAACCGGACGCGGCAGTGTCCGAATTCAAGCCGTTTCCCATCTTGAAGAAATGAAGGGCGACCGCCAAAGAATTGTGATTACGGAACTGCCGTATGTGGTCAACAAAGCCCGTTTAATTGAAAACATTGCCGAACTTGACAGAGACAAAAAAATCACCGGAATTTCTGATTTAAGAGACGAGTCTGACAGAGACGGCATTCGTGTTGTTATTGAATTGACAAAAGGAACCAATGCCGATGTTTTGCTCAACCAGTTATACAAACACACGCAGCTTCAAACCGGCTTTGGCATCATTAATTTGGCAATTGTTGACGGGGTTCCGCGTGTTATGGGGCTTCGCCAGCTTTTGAAAATCTATCTCAAACATCGGATAGAAGTGATTCAAAAGCGGACGGAATACGACTTAAAGTCCGCTCTTGAGCGTGAACATATTTTAGAAGGATTAAAAATTGCGATTGATAACATCGATCCTGTCATTGAATTGATCAAAGCGTCTGCGGATGCTCAAATTGCTCGCGACGGATTGATGTCAAAATTCAATTTGGACGAAGTTCAAGCCCGTGCTATTTTAGAGATGAGGCTTCAAAGACTTACGGGTCTTGAAATGCAAAAAATCATTGATGAGTTAGCCGAACTCGTCATTAAAATTGCTGAATATCGAAAAATTATCGCAAGCGACGAAATCAAATACGAAATTATTCGAACCGAACTTCTTGAGATGAAAGAAAAGCACGGCGATGAACGCCGTACCGCCATTATTCAAGCCGGCTTTGATATTGATAACGAAGATTTGATTCAGCGTGAGGACATCATTATCACAATGACCAATCAAGGCTACATCAAGCGTTTGTCTGCAAACACATACTCTCGCCAGCGCCGCGGCGGCAAAGGAATTATCGGCATGGAAACCAAAGAAGAAGACATTGTTGTAAACCTGTTTGTCACAAACACCCACAACTACATTATGTTTTTCACCAACAAAGGACGTGTTTATTGGAAGAAAGGATATGAAATCCCTGAGGGAAGCCGTACTTCCAAAGGCAAATCCATTGTCAATTTCTTAGACTTAAAAGAAGACGAATACGTCACTGCCTCAATTCCCGTGACCGAATTTAAAGAAGATCAATATTTGATGATGGTCACAAAACAAGGCATTGTAAAGAAAACATCATTGACTGACTTTAAAAATCCCAGAAAAGCCGGAATCATTGCAACAACCCTTGGCGAAAACGATGAACTTGTCAATGTCGTTCAAACCGACGGAAATTGTGAAGTTGTGATGGTTTCAAGAGGCGGAAAAGCAGCTCGTTTCAAGGAAAAAGAAGTGCGTCCGATGGGTCGGTCTGCACGCGGCGTTATCGGTATGCGTCTTGTCAAAAAAGACGACGCTATTGTCAGCATGGATGTTGTCAACCAAAGCGAAGCCCTTCTGACGATCACAGAGAACGGCTATGGCAAGATCAGTCCGTTTGACGAATACATCCCAAAGCACCGTGGCATTCAAGGCGTCATGTCCATTGTGACAAATGACAGAAACGGCAAAGTTGTTGCCGTCAAATCTGTCAGCAAAACCGATGAGCTCATCATCACCAGTGAAGAAGGCATCATCATCCGCATCCGTGCCGCCGACATTCGCGAGCAGGGACGAAACACCCAAGGTGTCCGCATAATGAAACTTTCCGAGAACGATAAAGTTGTCAGTTTAGCCGCCGTTAAGCAGCCGGATGGCGAAACGGAAAGTGAGACAACGGATGACAATTCTGAAAATGGAAACGCTGAATACAATGCTGAAATTGGTAATGCCGTAAATAATGTTAAAATTGACAATGCCGATAACAGTACCGAAAGCAACAATGCCAAAAGCAACAATGCCGAAAACAACGATGTCGAAAGCAATGCTGAAATTGAAAATGCTGAAAACGATGGCAAGGGTCCCTTGTGCGGCACATATCACGTCAACTCCTACAACTTTTACAATAAAAAAGAGGATTAATTTAACAAATGATGTGAAATTGAAAACCAAAGATGATGGAAAAACCATAGCGGATGAAATCATCGTTGGCGTCGCTGAGCGTTAAAAATCCGAAATATTTTCGGATTTCTTTTTTTTTAAAGCCAATATTTCGGGAAATACGGGTCTAACATATTCGTAAATGTGACCAAAATAAAAATGATCGCTAAAATCAAAATAACAATCTTTGTTGAAAGAAAAATCAGCCAATAGATCATCTTGACTTCAACTTTTTTTCCATTGACTTTCATTTTTGGCATGGTACCAAATAGATATGTTCAGATTTAAAAACTTAATTGATACTGAAATATTTTAATAAAAAAAGGCTTTATTTTTCTTAATAATAAGGAGACAAATTTTGACATTACAAAAATACAAAAGCGTCATCACAATTTTCTGCATCTTGCTGTTAATATGTTTTTTGCTTATCGGAACAGCTGCTGCAAATGAAAATAAAAATGCCGCCAATTTTGAAAACCCTCAAATGTTTGCTTTTGACGAAACCGATGCAAAGCTAAGTCCTGCTGCCGAAACTCAAGTAAAAATCGGCAACGGCTCAAATGGCGGCGGTGTCAGAATGCAGATCGGCGGACCAGATTCATCTTTCGGCGGTTCTTCTTCACTAAAATGGATATTCATTGCTGTCGGAATTGTTTTGATTGCCGGTTTAGCTTATTATCTGCTCAAAAAGAAATAAAAAAATATATCCGAAAAAATATGTTTCAATCAGTCGAAACATGCCTTTTTTTAAATTTTTGTGATGAAGAGAACTGTTTTGTTACAATCAAAACGGCTCAGAAGAAATCATCAATCGGATATGTTCGTAGCGGCGGATCGTTCGGGTCGTCTTCAATATCGGGTTTTTCCGGCCTTTTTCCGTCCAACCAATCCTTATAAGTGTACATGTACCACATTTTATTGGTAGAGGGGATGCCGTCAACATCAAACCAGACGACTGTATCTTCTCCATCGTCCATGATAATCATTCTTGAAGTATATGTCGTCGTTTCCCCTGAATGCTCAATGTTAAAATCAGAATAATAGCTGTAAGACCGGAAATTGCTGACATGTCTTATGCTGCTTGTTCCCCGAACATATTCAAATGATGAATTGTTTGAATCATCCGATGTTAAATCAGAAGCAAGTGTTTGAAAAATGCCCCAGCCGTTTGATGTGTTAAAGGATGAATCGTATTCTATCAATTTTTCCTCTTCCACCGGCATGGTACAAGCTGCGCTACAGACAAATATAATTGCAAAACAGACACAATATAAGATTTTGTGTTTTTTTGAATTGGATATTACCAAAATATATTCCCCCCAATTTTTTACATAAATTTGTCAGAAAGAGAATATTTTTCTGTCTATTTAAATATTTTTAAAAAAGAAAAAAGAAAGCAAAGCCTGAAAATTTTTGTTTATAGGCTGGTCGTTTCAGATTATTTAAACAATATTTAACCGTTTTCATTTTTTAAAAATCGTAATGTTAAAATAGTTATATGAAGAGACATATAGATACTGAAACTGACATAAAAAACATAAACGGCTTGATGGGGTGGGTAGGAATGACAAAAGAAATGCCGGATATTACGGACATTGCGAATTGGTTTTTATCAAAAACTTCAATTCAGCACAAAAAACTTCAAAAATTGAGTTACTATGCCGTTTCGTGGGGATATGCTCTGCTTGATTCTCCTATTTGTAAAAATGACGAATTTGAAGCATGGATTCACGGACCTGTGAGCCCTATTTTGTATGATAAATATAAGAATTGCGGATGGGTTCCAATTCCACAAGTAAATGCGGAACAAGTTCCCCCTCTTGAAGATTTGACAGAAGATGTTCTTGAATTCGTTTGGGAATCTTATGGCGAATTAACGCAATTTCAACTTGAAAATTTAACTCATTCTGAGACTCCATGGCGACGGGCAAGAAGCAATATTCCCGAATTTGACAGATCCAATAATCTTATTGATATAAACGACATGAAGAGCTATTATCGGGAACTTTTCTTTGCTGATCAAAACGACTGATGTTTATGTCTTATAAGTCAAAAAAATTCGATCCGAATAGGAAACCCTTTCCTTCTTTTATTCGTTCTTCATCAGCTTTGGAAAAGCCTTTCGGGATTGCAAATAACCATATCCGATTAAACAAAGAATTCGATACGGATAAGTACATTCAGTTTAAATTTCATGATTTAAAGAGCTGCAGTATTATAAACGTGTGCATCTGCCGACAAAGTAAAGAATTGTTAGAAGATTTTGATTCATTTTTATCCGCCTCTTTTGGGTGCGATGTTCGTGAATTTAGAAGGGCATAGGATACTCGAAAAACGGGAATCCAAACAAACGGTCAATCGCACCCCGATGGAAAAAAGTTTGATATCGAACACGTTAGAGTCAATAACGTCTATCGAATTCACGGATATTTCACTGAAAATATCTTTAACATTGTTTCTTTTGATCCATATCATGAAGTCAATAGATGATGAAAATTATAAAAATGAGTGCAGGAGGAGGGAG
>WRNK01000011.1 GCA_009776675.1 Methanimicrococcus sp. | reverse complement strand
CTGCCGATGGGAAAAATTATCCCACAAAATATTACAGCCTTGATGTCATCATCTCAGTCGGCTACCGTGTAAAGTCCCCCCACGGTACACAATTTCGTCAATGGGCAACAGCCGTTTTGCATGAGTATTTGCAAAAAGGGTTTGCAATGAATGATGAAAGACTCAAAGAATTTGGCGGCGGAAATTATTGGTACGAGTTGTTGGAGCGTATCCGCGATATCCGTTCCAGTGAAAAAGCCCTTTATCGCCAAGTTTTGGATTTATACGCGACCAGTATTGATTACAATCCGAAACAAACAGAAACCTTTGAATTTTTCAAAATCGTGCAAAACAAAATGCACTATGCCGCCTCAAAACATACTGCAGCAGAATTGATTTTTGACAGGGCTGACAGTGAGCAGCCGTTTATGGGTTTGACCAATTTTAAAGGAAAACGCCCGCAAAAGACGGATATTGATAAAGCGAAAAACTACATGACTCAGGATGAATTGTTTATTCTCAACCGAATTGTTTCCGCATTTTTCGACATTGCGGAAGTCAAAGCAAGGCGGCATGAACATATGTATATGAGGGATTGGTTAGCCGAGATTGATAAATTCACGAGGGATTATGCCGAAGGCTCTTTAACAGGGAATGGAATCGTGAGTCACGAGGCAGCGATTCAAAAAGCAAACGATGAGTATGAAAAATACAGACAAAAGATGATTGATGAGCTATCTCCCGTGGAGCAGGACTATTTAGAATCAATGAAAAATGTGCAAAAGCAGTTGGAGGTTCACGGAAAAAGAAAAAAGGGCCATGATAAGAATCATTAAATATTTTGGTAAATCATATGCTTAATAATTGATCCCTATCCTCGACCAAGAAGTGCAAATCTTTAAAAAACCCAAACATCCATTTGTATCAAATCAATGAAATCGGGATGCCCTTTTCCAAAAATCAATGGGGGGGGGTTTTGGGGAAAAACGCATCCCCCTTTTAATTGATTCATCATCGGCAATAAAAATTATATGCTATTTTAGACTTGTATTAACATGATATTTTTAATACAACAACATGGTGGGGGTTTTATGAAAAAAAATCACGAGGCTAAACTCGTAATATTTAATTTGTTTTTCATTTCTTTCATGCTTATTGCTTTAGTAACAATGAGCAATTCTGATAATGAAGTTCTAAGGTTAACTTTGGCTATAATGTTGATTGTTATCAGTCTGATTCTGGTTATTGTAAATATTTTGCATTTCGTTACGGAACACAAATCAAGAAGTGCAAACCTTTAACAAGTTCGATTCATTCGTTTATGTTCTGAAGATATGAATAAAAGAGAACCCAAATCTCATTTTATATCAAATCAATGAAATCGGGATGCCCTTTTCTTGAAATTAATGAGGGGGTTGGGGGAAAAACGCATCCCTTTCCTTAAATTATTTCGAGGAAAGTAATGTTCCAATTTAACAAAGGGCCATGAGTAGAACAACTATATAATTTCGTGTTCAAATCATGCCCCAAAAATTAAATAATTCTCCAAACGATATTATGTATCAATATCAACATATCGGGGGAATTTAAATGAACACGAAATCAAAAATATTAAAATTCCTTTGCATTTTGTTTGTTTTATGTCTGATAACCCCATGTGCGTTTTCAATATCCGACGCTGTTGCAGACCATCCGTCATTTTTTACCGGAAAAGTCATGGGAGAATATCTTGATAATTACGGTGAAAATGTATCAATGATAACCGCAGATTTTGCACCTATCATAAAAATCACTCGTGCTGATTTAGTTGTTCGCGGCACAGTTAAAGAGGTTACTCCGGGGAGTTGGTATACTGCCGACGGGCAGCCTCTTGAAGAGACATCATTTAACTCATTCATGTATCATGATATTATTGTTGAAGTTGATGAAGTCTATAAAGGCAAAACAGACGGTCAAACAATTACAGTTCGGCTGATCGGCGGCGTTGCGGATGATCATGTTTTGATACATCTGGATTCTTTCAACTACCGCGAAAATGATCAAGTCATTCTCTATCTTACAAAATTCGATTCTAAAGAAAATGCTTCACATTATTCTGCGATTCTCGGCGGAGAGTTTCTTGTTATAGGAGACGGGCTTATTTTTAAACCAAATGGAGAAGAGGCAGCTTTGTCAAATACATATTTGTCGGTGTTAAAATATTCAAATATGCTAATTCAGTGGTTTTTGAGTCCTTTCAGAATTTAAAAGGTATTTTTGGGTCATGATGAAAATGCCCCAATTTTTTCGTTTTTTATTTTTCGTTTTATTTTTCAGTTCTTTTTATTAACAATGAACGCCCTCTCCTTTTTTATGAAATTGTTGAAATGGTATTATCTTCTTCGAGGCTTTTTCATTTTTTTCCTTATTTATTCGTTTATTTCTGTTTATCTCAATCCGGATTTGTTTTTTATCTTTTTCATTCCGGCAAATGTCGCCGGATTTTTGCTTGTCCGATACTTGTTTTATGGTCGAAAAAATCAGGATCCGTCTGATCGTCGATTGGTTTTACTTATCGGGTTGAGTCTTTTATGGATCGGCTGCGTTGTCTTGCTGTCAAGATTTTTGGGGGCATTTTCTTTTGGTGCAAATGCTTGCTTTTTTGTGATGGCGGTATCCGTTCTTTTTTCCGGTCTCGCCTAGTTTTTAATTTTGGCGGTTTCATATTCTCCGGATAATGTCTTTAAAGTCTTTTTAAAGAAAATTCAATAAATCCAAATTCAAATATTCCATTTTTTATATTTATGACGTCGGGTTTACAATACTTTGCTACATTCGTATCTCTTAAACTTTTTCAAAGAAAAATTTATTAACAATAACCTGTTTTCTCTTTTTGAGGTATAACATGGACGCCAAAAATTATGTTGAGAAAGTCTTGGAAGATGTCAAAAAGAGAAACGCCGGCGAAATTGAATTTCACAATGCAGTTGACGAGGTTTTGCATTCCTTAATTCCCGTTCTTGAAAAAAGACCGGAACTCATTGAAGCTTCTATTCTTGAAAGAATGACCGAACCCGAAAGATTGGTTTCTTTTCGTGTCCCGTGGATGGACGATACGGGGAAAATCCGCGTGAACCGCGGTTATCGTGTTCAATTTAATGGTGCGATTGGTCCGTACAAAGGGGGTCTTCGCTTCCACCCGTCCGTGAATCAAAGTATTATTAAATTCCTTGGTTTTGAACAAACTTTTAAAAACTCTTTGACCGGTCTTCCGATGGGTGGCGGCAAAGGCGGCGCCGATTTTGATCCGAAAGGAAAATCTGACGCTGAAATCATGCGGTTTTGCCAAAGCTTTATGCTGGAACTTCACAGGCACATCGGTCCGGACGTTGATGTCCCTGCCGGCGATATCGGTGTCGGTGGCCGTGAAATCGGTTATATGTACGGCATGTACAAAAAAGTCGTCAACTCCGCAAGCCAAGGCGTTCTCACCGGTAAAGGACTCACCTACGGCGGAAGCCTCGGCAGAACACAAGCAACAGGTTACGGTTTGCTTTATTTCACAAACGAAATGCTCAAAGACAAGGGAACAACTCTTGAGGGCAAAACGGTTGTCATCTCCGGCTCCGGCAATGTCGCCATTTATTCGATTGAAAAAGCACAGCAGCTTGGCGGCAAAGTTGTTACATGCAGCGACTCCGGCGGATATATTTATGACGCGGAAGGCATTGATTTAAAAGTTGTCAAACAATTAAAAGAAGTCGAAGCGCGCCGCATTAAAGATTATCTCAAGTACCGGCCAAACGCCAAATATGTTGAAGGCAGCACAAAAATTTGGGAAGTTAAGTGTGACGTCGCTCTTCCATGCGCCACACAAAACGAACTTGATAACGCCGCCGCTCAATTGCTGGTGAAAAACGGCGTCAAATTCGTTGCAGAAGGTGCAAATATGCCTTGTACGCTTGATGCAATCAAGACATTCCAAGATGCAGGCGTTTATTTTGGTCCCGCCAAAGCCGCCAATGCAGCAGGTGTTGCCTGTTCCGGTTTGGAAATGACACAAAACGCCCTTCGTTACGGCTGGACATTTGAAGAAGTCGATGAAAAGGTTCAGCAAATCATGAAAAACATTTTCGCCAGCGCCAAAAAAGCCGCTGCCGAAGTCGGCGAAGATGACAACCTTTTGGTTGGCGCCAACATCGCCGGTTTCTTAAAAGTAGCAGACGCCATGATGAAGCAAGGCTCATTTTAAGTAAAAAAATTTGAGAATAAGTGAAACAGAAAGATTCAGATGACTGATTCTTTTTGTTTTGATTTTTTTTGTTGTTTTTGATTTCTTTTTTGTTGTTTTAATGTTGTTTTTATATTGATAGGGTCACGATACATACAATTTTTTCTTACAATCAAATTTTTGATATATTTTGATATATTTTGCTATCTTGTCCTCCCTCTCTCATTACAGTCTGTAAAAAGGCAAACAATCGGCAAAGATAAAAGTATTAATAGAATCCCGTCTCAAATATGAGAAGTATCTTAATATTGAGATGGTATGAAAATGGATCAAATCAAATATTTAAAAACGCTTGCCCTTCACGGCTGTGATCAAAAACCGATTCGCATTTCATCAAAAGAGTTGGAAAAAGAACTGGATGCCAGCGATAAAACAATTGCCCGAAACTTGAAAATTTTAGAAGATCAAGGCTTGATTGAAAGAGAAATGAGTTCAGGCGGTCAAAATATCAAACTCATGCCCGCTGCTGTTAAATTATTATCCAAAGAATTTGCCGATTACAAAAAAATATTCAATGTTCGTGAAAAAATTGAACTCGACGGCGTTGTGGTCTCAGGTCTCGGGGAAGGACATTATTATATTTCAATTGGCGGCTACGCAAAGCAATTCAAGACAAAACTTGGTTTTGAACCCTACCCCGGAACACTGAATATTAAAATCAAAGATTACTGCCTTGACCTGAGAAAAAAAATGGCGGAAATGCCGTTTATTAAAATTGATGGCTTTTCAGACGGCACAAGAACGTATGGGGCGAGTGATTGTTATCCTGCCGAAATCAGCGGTGTCTGTGGATACATTATCGTTCCCGAAAGAACGCATTATCAACAGGATTTGCTTGAAATGATTGCACCCGTAAAAATGAGAGAAAAATTAAATTTAAAAGACGGCGACAGTGTTTGTGTGATTGTCAAAACACCTGAATAAGTTAGCTGCTGTCTTTTTATTGATCTATTCAAAAAAATCAAAAATTAAAAATTAAAATTTATGAAGTGAAAGAATGGAAAACAAAATTCAAAAACAAGATGATTCGTATTCTCAAAATATTCAAAATGTTCTTCAAGCCATTCGTGAAGACAAGTTTTTTTTGCTTTATGATTCCGATAAAAGAGAAGGGGAAACGGATTTCGTCATTTCGGCAACGGCGGTTCAGCCTCAAGATGTCAAACGTATGAGAAAAGATGGCGGCGGCTTAATCTGTGTTGCTGTTGCGCCAAAAGCCGCTGAAATCATGAAACTGCCGTTTATGGCAGATGTGGTCTCAGCCGCCGCAGCCAACGATAAAATCTCTCCAAAACTCGAAATCGGAACATTTGCTGAAAAAGAAGGCGACATTTCATACGACAAAAAATCGTCTTTCTCTCTTTGGGTCAACCACCGCGAAAACAAAACGGGAATCCCTGATAACGATCGATCTTATACAATTCGCCGCCTTGGTGAAATGGCAAAGACCGCTCTTGAAAAAAAGCCGGTCGACTTCGCCTCCGAATTCAGAACGCCCGGACACACCGCAACACTTCGCGCTGCTGCCGGACTGCTTGATGAAAGGTGCGGACAAACGGAACTTTCCGTAACACTTGCTATGATTGCAGGCACAAACCCGTGCATGGTTGTTTGTGAAATGCTGGATGACAGCAGCGGCAAAGCTCTTTCCAAAGAAGATGCCAAAAAATATGGCGAAAAGAACGGTCTCATTTTCGTTGAAGGTTGGGAAGTTGTAGAAGCCTTTGAGATTTGGAAAAAAACAACCGCCGATTTTTAAAAGCGTTGTGCTGGGCAACATCAAAATCCCAAAAAATAAAGCATCACGGGAAACATGATAACCCCCATTAAAGCCGATTTTCTGGTTTTGAGCAAAATCGGCAAAAACCCGATGAAGACGGAAATCAGGAACAAAATAAACCCGTATGTTCCGGTTAAAAGAAGTGCTAAAACGCAAAGCAGCGCAATGATACACATGGATAATATTTTATAATTGATCTGACTCAAAATGCGGGGGACGACTTTTCCAAGATCAATGGTTGAAAAATAAGATAAAAATCCGGTAAAAACGATGACGGAATAAAACAAAAGAAAAAGAGACAGCGTTTCGTTTGATAATAAACCCGCCGGAACAGAAATTCCTGCCGTGCTCAAAATATCTTTTATCGAAACGACGGCGCCGTTTCTGGATTTTCCGATGACAAAAAAAGCAAGTACCCCAAAAACAGCATTTGCCGTATTAATTGCAGAAACGGTAATGATGAACTCTTTGGCATTGTTTTCTTCATCTTCTTCCTCATCTTCTTCCTCATCTTCTTCTTCATCTTCTTCTTCATCTTCTTCCTCATCTTCTTCTTCCTCATCTTCTTCATCTTCTTCTTCATCTTCTTCTTCATCTTCTTCTTCATCTTCTTCTTCATCTTCTTCTTCATCTTCTTCTTCATCTTCTTCTTCATCTTCTTCTTCATTTTCTTCTTCATCTTCTTCTTCATCCATTCGGTTTTTTGACTTTCCGATAAAAATGCCGGCCAATATCGCTGCAACGGATGATGAAACCCCCGGAATCCATGATACAAAAGCTCCTGCAAGTGTTCCGACAATCGTATTTTTGATGAGAAGGGGTTTTGGAAACAGATCAATTCGTTCTCTTGTCTTTGGAATTTCGGAATGATTAAACATGCTGACGATCAGCAAAGGAAGACCAAAAAGACCGCTGAGAAGCGGCATTAAAACGGATGTGCCGGAACTGAAAATAATCGGATTTAAACTGCCGTCGAGTCCGAATGCAAAATATCCCAACATCCCTGCACACAAAAAAACAAATGTCGCCGGAATGATTTTGGAGAGCGGTCTTTCCGAAAGAATGAGAAGAAGAGATATGGCAATCAAAATAAATCCCATATGAGGCTCTAAAACCGGATAGGCATAAAAAAGAAAAAGAGCCATCGGAATCATGAGAACCAATGAAAAGAGGATAGATCCTGCACTTCCGAGAGCCGAAAGACGTATGGCTGAAAATCCCTGCCCCATCAAAAGGAGGCGATGTCCGGGAAGGACGGCAAGTGCCGTATCTTCGCTTGGAACGCCTAAAAAAATCGCCGGAATGATGTTATGAAACGTGTGTGACACGGCACATGAAAGAATGATAAGGCAAACCGAAAGCGAAGAAAAGCCGGCGGCAATAAAAACAGGAAGCATCCCGACCAAAACGGCTGCCACGTTGTTTACATGAATCCCCGGAATCATGCCGGTGAGAATTCCAAAAAACCAGCCGAGAAGAATGCAAATGAAAAAAAGAAGAAGCGGATTTTCAAACAGCATCGACATCATAATATCACGAAAATACCGGAAATAAACAAAATACTGATACATAAAGCATTGAAACATAAAACGTTGAAACACAAAACATTGAAACACAAAACATTGAAACACAAAACATTAAAACACAAAACATTGAGAAATAAAACAAATGAGTGATCAATCTGCCGATTTTTTCAAAAACGGAAAGTTTAAATAAAAAATGATCAAGCCGTCAAAGTTTTCAAAAACAGAAAGTTTAAATTAAAAAAAAGCTTGATTTTCTGAAATAATTTTTAATATTTTTGAAAAAAATTAGATTCCCATGACAATAAAATGTAAAAAATGCAGCACGCCTGCGATCATTTATCAACCGTATTCCGGTCTTCATCTCTGTGAAAAACATTTTTATGAAGATGTCGAGCGGAAAGTGAAACTGACAATGCGTCAGCGTTACCCGATAAAGAAAAATGATCATATTGCGGTCGCGCTAAGCGGCGGAAAGGACAGTTCGACTGCGCTTTTGCTGATGCACAAAATTTTCGGAAACCGCCCAGATATTCAAATCACGGCGATTACAATTGATGAAGGCATCGACGGTTATCGAAATATTTCAATCGAGCGTGCCGTGGAAATGACAAAAGCCCTTGGAATTCGTCACATTGTTACTTCTTTTAAAGAAGAATACGGCAAAACCATGGATGACATTGTTTCTGAAAAAAACATTCTCAAAAATCATATGAGCGATGACAAAAAAGATGTCGGTGCATGCAGTTACTGCGGTGTTCTTCGAAAGAAAATTTTGAATAAAACGGCACGTGAGATCGGGGCAACAAAATTGGTCATTGGCCATAATTTGGATGATGAAGCTCAAACCATTATGCTTAACCACTTCCGCGGGGATGTTGAACGCATGGTACGGTTTTCTGCACCCTATGAGTTGGACGGATATATTGTCCGTGTCAAACCGCTTCGAAAAGTTCCCGAAAAAGAAATCGCTCTTTATGCTTGGCTGCACGATTTGCCGATGGAGCTGACGGGATGCCCGCATTCCTTTGGAGCTCTCAGAAAAGAGGTCAGACGGCTGCTCAATTCTTTTGAAGTCAACCATCCGGGAACTAAATACTCCTTGGTAAGTGGATTTGATACGATGGTTCCGCTTATAACACAAGTTTTAGATGTTTCGGAAATGCAGGCCTGCCAAATCTGCGGGGAATCGTGCAACGATACAGTCTGCCAAGCTTGTAAAATGTTGGAAAAAAGCGTTTGAATAAAAAACAGAATGCAATGTCCAATCATAGCAGCATTTGAGTGAAAAGCAGAATGTCAATGTCCAATCATAGCAGCATTTGAGTGAAAAGCAGAATGCCAATGTCCAATCATAGCAGCATTTGAATGGAAAACAGAATGCAATATCCAATCATAGCAGCATTTGAATGGAAAACAGAATGCAATATCCAATCATAGCAGCATTTGAATGAAAAACAGAATGTCAATGTCCAATCGTAGCAGCAATATTTTTTTTTTGAAAAGGCTCAAATTTTGCTTTCATCCGCTTCGCTACTGAAATCAAAATTTGAGGGGGTTTAGATGTTTTTGATATAAATGTTTTTGAATTTTGATTTTGTTTTTTGCTTAAATCTGAAACATCATTTTTTCGAAGCGATTAAAAAACGGGGTACGGTTTTTCCCAAAGCAATATGTTGATTTTGGGAAAATGGTACCCCCGTTTTTATTGAGGCGATTTAAAATGATGTTTCGTTTTTTGAGATGATGCACTTCTCCATTGATTGCAGGAAACCAAAAAACAAAAAAGGAAAACCAAAAAACAAAAAAGGAAAACCAAAAAATAAAAAAGGAAAACCAAAAAATAAAAAAGGAAAACCAAAAAACAAAAAAAAGAAACCAAAAAACAAAAAAAAGAAACCAAAAAACAAAAAAAGGAAAGAGTAAAAGTCGTGATGATTCTTTCCTTTTATTTTATCAACATATTTCCGCCGCCTATAAAGGCGGGGGATTTTTTGCTGAGTTTGGTTAAAATTTGTACTCTCGTTTCTTTTTGTATCTCAAAATGAGGACACCCGCAATAATCAAAACACAAATGGCAGCAACGATGATTAATATCTTTTTTAAAGCCTCGATGCCGGATGATGTTGGCGGTTTTTCTGTTGGTGGTGGTGTTGTTTGATTTTGTTGTTCATCTTCACCGTTTTGATCCGGACCGGGGTTCGGCGGCTCTGATGTGATTCCAAGAACATTATATGCAGGATTATCTCTGCTGCTGTTTAATTCAACGGTATAGACTTGAACATTGTCATAACCGGCTGTGTATCCTGTGGTTCTTGTTAAAGAGGGTCTCTCATAGCTCCAAACAAACAAATTTTCAGGCAGTATGCCGTCAACATCGGTTGTGTTGATTGGGAATCTGTCTCCTCGGTAAAGGCCGACAAGATTTTGACCGCCGCTCATGACAGTGGCGTTTTGCTGGCCAAAGTCCACATTTCTCGGGTCACTGTTTCCGACAATGATGTTATTTGAAATCCAGGCTTCACTGTTTGAAATATTTAAACCGCCGCCGCCGACATCTCTTACAGTGTTGTTAGATAAGGCTTTGTTGCCGGTTATGATATTTTTTGTTAATGTGAATTTTGCATTATTCCATACGGCAATGGCGCCGCCATAATATTTTGCAGTGTTGTTCACAGCCGTACAAGAATCCATTGTCACATTTCCGCGTCCGAAAACAGCGCCGCCGTAGTTGGCAATGTTGTCTGCAAATGTACAAGAGGTGATTGTAGCTGTCGAATCGACTGCAACATGAATGCCACCACCATCATCTTTTGCACTTCCGTTTGTAAATATAGAATAGCGAATGTCTCCGGTAGATCCGTTTCCAAGAGTAATTCCTGCGCCGGATTTTTCGGATTTGCCTTCGTCAAAAACACAATTGCTGACTGTCAATTGACCCAGTGTATAAACACCGCCGCTGTCAAATCCGCTGTTGTTTTTAAACGTTGAGTGTTGAAGTGTAATTGCTGTTCCTGCAGCACCGTAGATGACGCTTCCCTTTGAAGTCACAATATTGTTATTGAAACGAGAGTTAGAGGCATCGAGACGCCCTTGGCTCAAAGTAATGGTACTGCCTTTTTCGCCGTTTCCGTCAACAACACAGTTTTGCATATTGATGCTGCCGTTTTTGACAAAGATTGCACTGCCTTCAGAAGAAGCCGTATTTCTGTAAATGCCTGTGCTTCTCATTGTGACATTTGAATTTGTCACATATAAGCCGGCACCTTCAACGGCTCTGTTTCTTTGGATAATGCATGTCTCCAAAGTTAAGGTGGCATTACTTACATTTATGGCGCCACCATTTGAATTTGAAGTATAGCCATTTTCAATGATTAAATTTCTAAATTCAACGTTTCCGCCGGTGATATTGAATATGCCCATTTCTTGTGTAATTGAGCTGTTATCTCTTTTTATAGAAACTTGATCGTAATTCCCGACGATCATTAAATCTTTTGAAATATTCAAGGTTCCATACATGAGATTTACTTCCGTGACTTGACTTGAAAAAGCAATGGTGTCACCGGAAGCTGCTCTTGAAATTGCTTGGCGCAATGTCAATTCATCAAGACTCGTATTGTTCGCAAGCACATCTTTTCCGGAAGTCACTGTCCATTCCTGTGCAGCGGAAACACCAGCCAGAAGCACAAAAACCAATAAAAAACAAATTAAAATTTTTAGAATTTTTGAGTACATTTTACCTCCCCCTCGTCGTTATAAATTCCAATATAACAACAACAAAAAGAGAATAATATCTTTTGGTATGACTGAAACGTATATAAAAATATTTAACTATAAAACAAAATCGAAAAGCTTTTAAAATAAAAAAATAAGAAACATGCAATAATATAAAAATAGACTCATTTTTTGAACATTTCCACCGTATCCAACACATCTTGGAATTTCTTTTTCCATTCGGAATCTTTCATCATCCAAGGAATCATTTCCCCCTTTTCTTGTGCTTTTGAGAAGGCGGGATCGATCGGCAATTTTGCCAAGATTTTTCCTTCAAAATCATTTGCTGCTTTTTGGACGTCGTCTGTACTGAATACTTCCACTTCTTCGTGGCAATGCGGACAGATGAAACCATCCATATTGCTGACAATTCCGATTAATGGCACATCGAGTTTTTGAATAAATGTTAATGATTTGCGGACACTTGCCAATGCAATTTCCTGCGGGATGGTGACAATTATGGCGCCATCAATTTTTGGAAGAAGCTGTATGATGCCAAGCGGTTCATCTCCCGTTCCGGGCGGCAAGTCAATAATGAGATAGTCCAGCTGCCCCCAGTCCACATCTGTAAAAAATTGCCGCATTGCGCCGGCTTTTGCAGGACCGCGCCAAATCACAGGTGTGTCATCGTCTGGCAAAAGAAGACCAATCGAAATGACTCCCAAATTTAAGTTATGCTGCGGGCGAACCGGTATCATTTTTTCATCGACGACCTGCAAATCTTCTTTGTCGATTCCAAAGATTGCGGGAACGCTTGGTCCATGAAAGTCGCAGTCAGCCAATCCGACATGATTTCCTCGAAGTGCCAATCCTGCCGCTAAGGCGCAGGCAACAGTGCTTTTTCCGACGCCGCCTTTTCCACTCATCACGATAAATATTTTTTGGATGCCACTTATATCGACGTCCTGTTTTTGTTTCTGTGATGTTTCCGGTTGTTTTTTTGCGATAACATTAAGTTCAGCCATTATTTTCCACATCTTATTTTTGGGTGATAATTATTTTCCACATCTTATTTTCGGGTGATAATTATTTTTTGCGTCTTTTTTGTATTTTCACTGTCGATTTCTTTGAGGAGCGCAACAGAGTTGCAGTCCGGATATTTAGAACAGTTGACACAGTCCGCCCAAATTTTCCAAGGGAGTTCTTCTTTTTTAACGCGCTCATATCCTCTTTTTTCAAAATATTCCGGACTGCTTGTTAAAACAAATAGTCTTCCGATGCCGAGTTTTTTAGCATCTTCTGTACAGGTCTCAAGCATTGCCATCCCGATTCCTTGCCGCACATACGGGCGGGCAACGGCAAAAGAGACAACTTCTCCCAATTCCTCCCAATCCGGATGAACACCGCAGCAGCCAATGACATGGCCATCTTTTTCCATCACAACAAAATCACGTATCGTTGAGTATAAACTATCCAAAGATCGCGAAAGCATGCATCCTTCGGTCGCATAGGAATTAATTAACTCCTTGATTTCAAAAACATCGCTCATTTTTGCTTTTCGAATCATAGAATCCCTTTTTTGACGGCAAAATAAATTTCCCGCCAAATCAAAACAAGTTCCTTTTAAAAATATTTTCGAGAATAAAAAACAATCGGTTAATAAGTCTTTTATGACACCCTTCTTGAAGCGGAGGAATAAAGCAAGAGAATAAATCGAGAGAATACATTGAGGGGATAAAACGGGTGCAGGAGGATTCGAACCCCCGACCTGCAGCTTAGGAGGCTGCTGCCATATCCTGACTAGGCCACGCACCCAACATGATTTTTCATTTTAGGTCTTTTTTAATTATTAATGTTGTTCTCAAAAAGTCTTTGCATGAAAAGTCAAAAAAATGGGCATTTTTCATGCAAAGGTCTTACATTGAAAAAAGCAAGATCAAAAAAGCCTTTGGAATTATGGATATGGATGATAAAACCTATAATATGAATATGAAAAATAGCCGGTAATCGCATTGAAAAATCCTTCATGTTGAACGTATCCGACATGTTTACCAACATTTTCAGTTCCTGTTACATTGCCGGCAGCATAACTGCTGACGATGTGGTAATCATACCTCATTATGCCGATAAGTCCGCCAACATTTCTGTTTCCTTCAACATTTCCGGAAGCTTGGCAGTTTGAAATAATTCCAGCCTCTATTTGACCGACAAGTCCGCCGACATCACCAATCCCCATTACATTTCCGGATGAATAACTTTTTGACAACCGTCCGCCATAATGACCTACAAGACCGCCGACATAAAAATCTCCTTTAACATTTCCGGTTGTGTAACTGCCTGTAATATTTCCTGAAAAATTGCCTGCAAGTCCGCCGACATCCCAACTTCCCATTACATTTCCAGAGGCATAACTTGTTGAGACATTTCCATACATTCTGCCAACAAGACCGCCAGTACAATTTATTCCGGTTACGTTTCCGGAAGCATGGCTGTCTGAAATATTTGAAATTTTTGAAGCATTTTCAGGCGCAAAAAGATAATCATAAAAAATGAAAACGGTGCCGACAAGTCCGCCGACATTCTCGTATCCTTCAACATTTCCGGCGGCATAACACTTGGAAATGTTTCCGTTCATTCGACCTGCAAGACCACCGACATAATCCAGTCCTTTAACATTTCCG
>WRNK01000010.1 GCA_009776675.1 Methanimicrococcus sp. | reverse complement strand
CATAAAAGATCATTGATTTTTTATTTTATTTCTATTTATTTCTATTGCTTCTATTTCTATTGTTTTTAATTTAATACAAAGATCAAAAATGAACAGGAATACATATAAATATACATTACAATAAAAACAAAATATGTACTAAAAAATACTAAGAACAAAATATACATCACATGAAGCATGAGAATAAGTAAAAAAAAAGAAAGTAAAAAAAAGAGAAAGCAAAAGAAAAAAGGAAATAAGGGGAAAATATGTGGGAACCGATTCATGCCAAATTTGAAAAATATCCGGCACAGGAAAAAGTCGTTAAGCTCCTTTTTGAACGCGGATTTCAAGTGAATGAAAACGGAAAAGTTGTTTCCGGAAATATTGAAATTCCTCATGTTCAAATTGGCAGAGAAGTCCGTGCTGACCGGCGCGTTGTGGACGCAACCGTTCAGCATATTTTAGAAGATGAAATACTTTTTGATTTTTTTAAAAATGTTCGATCTATTCCGTTTTTAGCGGATGTAGCGCCGCATTTGAATTTAGGAGTGATCATTATCACACCGGACGACGGTGCCAACGTCGGTATTATTTCAAGTGTCACTCATGTTATCTCAAGCGCGGGCTTGAGCATTCGACAAGCCGTTTCGGACGACCCGTATTTTACGGACGCACCGAAGCTGACGATCATTACAAATGAAAAAATACCCGGTCATCTGGTTGACAAACTTTTAAAAGCCAAAGGCGTTATGAGTGTTACAATCCATTAATCCGTTGGATAAGACACAACACAGCCGGATGTGCAAGATATTTCAACTCCAATGTTCATCATAACATAAAGCTGCAGAGGTATCTAAAGTCGCAGAGGTATCATATGGAAGAAAGACACAAACCGGTCATCGTCGGATTTCCTTTGAGGGGAGAGTGGTTGGCGCCCAATACCCCCGGAAAAAAAATTCCAAGCCACGGAACCGATCAATTCGGGGAAAAATATGCTTATGATTTTTTGCAAGTGGACTTTA
Source organism: Methanimicrococcus sp. (assembly GCA_009776675.1). The sequence continues at coordinate 12,957 of WRNK01000010.1, read as the reverse complement.
AAAGAAAAGGCCGGCCTTTTTATCGCGTTCATTGGTTACAGTACCTTTTTTTTGGCGTTTCTCTAAACAAGTGTTATTGTTGGGGTCAAAAAATATATGCACCTTGTGATGGTGAAATCGTTAAAGCTGAAGACGGTTATAAGGAAAGATCAAGAGTACATTTACTTTCGGATTCGCTTGTTGCTCTAAAAAATGCCTATTTTTTTAATCCAAAAAAAGACAGCATACAATCCATTGCCGGCAACTATATTATTATGAAATGCAGCGATGGCGTTTATGCTTGTTTTGTCCATCTTCAGAAAGACTCCATTCAAGTTTCAGTCGGACAGAGTGTGAAAAAAGGAGACGTCTTAGGCAAAGTCGGACATTCAGGCAATTCATTTGCGCCCCATTTGCATTTTCAGCTTATGGATCGAAGTGACGTTATTTCAGCAAAGGGGCTGCCTTGTGCTTTTGAACAGTATGAATTATACAAAGACGGTGAATGGAAAAAAGTGTATAACGAAATTCCCACAGATAAAGACCAAATAAAATTTTATGACGAATTCGTGCAGCAAGCCTGATACAGATCATTTGCAGCACACGATTTTCAATGAACTGTTATTTTTTAGAGATTTGGATATCTGTCATCTTTATGTCATCCAAACTAAAGTTTTATCATCCAAACTAAAGTTTTATTTAATCTGAAACAATTTTACTTTCATTTCACAAAAAAAACAAAATATCAGGTATCACTATGGTTCACATTTCAATTATCATGGGTTCGGAATCAGACAGGGCGATTTCAGACAGAGCTGTTTCGATTATTGAAAAGACAAAATACACATACGAAGTTGTCGTGATTTCCGCACACCGAAATCCGGATGAACTAGAGGAATATATCAAAAAGGATCAGGCTTTGATCTACATTACAATTGCCGGTTTGTCTGCGGCTTTGCCCGGTGTGGTTGCTTCCAAAACAAAAAAACCTGTGATCGGTGTTCCCGTCAGTGCCAAATTGGGCGGTCTCGATGCGCTTTTGTCCATCGCGCAAATGCCGCCGGGCGTTCCGGTCGCAAGTGTCGGTATTGATAACGGTGCCAACGGCGCTCACATGGCCATTCGTATTTTAGATTTATTGGGCGACAACATTCAAACAAAAACCACTAAAAAAGCAAAATCATGAAAACATTTTATTCTTTTCTTTTGGAAAAACAAAATGCCGGCGACATACAAGATTTTGGTTTTGCGCCGGTTTCCTCATGGGACGCTGAAAAAAACTATTTGATTCCTTCCGAGTTTTTCCCAAAAAATATTTTTCCAGAGGCAGAGACTGCCATTGTCATTGCAGTTCCCGTTTTGCTTCCGATTTTAGAAACAACGCCTTCCATATTTTATAACGAGCATTACCATGCGGTCAATGCACAACTGGACGCCCAAGCTTTGAAAATATCTCTTTTTTTAAACAATGCAGGTTTTCCAACAGTTCCAATTCCAAGAGACGGTTATGCCGGCATTCCTGCTCTTCAAAAAAATCCGACGGCTGCGTTTTCTCATAAACATGCGGCGTATCATGCGGGTCTTGGAACATTTGGGCAAAACAATGTTCTTTTAACAAAAGATTTTGGTCCAAGAATACGTTTTACGACAATTTTGACAAAAGCAACATTGAAAGATTTAGAAAATATGGGGATTCCCAGCAATATTTTGGATCGAGCGGCGCAGATGAAAAAAGAAAACTTATGTATTCAATGTATGGACTGCGCCCGCTATTGCCCAAAAAACGCCATCATTGCAGATAAAAATCGGCCCTATCCGTTGTCGATTATTGACAAACAAAAATGTGTTTCTCAAAGCGCGGCACTTGCCGAAAAAGGAATATCACCGTGCGGTATTTGTATTAAAGTTTGCCCCATCGGAAAAGACAGAGTTCATTTTGATCGAGAAAATATTACTTATGAAAAAGATGCGGCAGATGAAAATGAGCAGAATAAAAAACGTGTTCAAGCTTGGGAACACGTTCAAAAATGCGGTTTTAAGTAAAAAGCAAAAAAAAAAAAATTAAAACAAATTTGATTTGCCGCTGTACTCATTTTGCTTATCGATGCTCATTTGAATCAATATTTCAAAAATTTGGCGTATAGAATCGACATCTAAATTTTTATCAATGGCAAAACTGGTGGCACGGTTTAAAACATGTTCAATTTGTTCTTTATCATGGATTGGCTTGTTTAATTCTCTTTTAGAAGACAAGATATCGCCGGCCAAACCTGTCCTGACTTCAATCAATTCGATAATTTCCCGATCAATCAACCTTATTTTTTCTCTCGTTGTTTCCAGTTTACCAGTCGACATTTTTGACACCCGATTTATGAATAATTTATGTCGTCATCCAACAAATATAAACTTTGGGAAAATGTCAAGGGATGATGAATTGATTTAAATCATAACGATAAAAACGATGTTTCAATTATAAATGAAATCAAAAAAAGAAAACAAAAAAAGAAAACAAAAAAAGAAAACAAAGAAAGAAAACAAAAAAAGAAAACAAAAGAAGAAAAAAAGAATGGGATGATTTTGGTTTCATGGTTGAAGAAAAAGAAACATTTTTCATTCAATCCATAAAACCAGACAAAAAACTTACTTATTCCTTCGATTTTTTTGCCATTTAAACAACACCAATGCACAAAGCAGCCCTATCACCGTTGTCAAAATCATAAAATCGGGGGTGCTGTTGTTATTCCCGTTAGATGAGATGTCGCCACCTGAGTTATTTTTCTGCGGCGAGAAGTAAAAACCACTCGTTTCAATAGTTACAAAGACGACTGTTAAATTACTGCCCGCTCCCCAAGACACAAAGGCTGTTGCATCAGTCACGCCGATCACTTCGCTTTCATTTTCCATGAGATTGTTACGTACATTCAGAAACTGAAGATGAGACAAGCCGGATACATTCAGAGAGGTCAAATCGTTGTATCCGCAGTCCAAATGTTCCAATGCGGTACAGCCAGATACATTCAGAGAGGTCAAATTGTTGAAGCTGCAAGTCAGTTCTTCCAGTTTGGTCAAGCCGGAGACGTTTAGAGAGGTCAAATTGTTGGCGAAACAGTCTAATCTTCTCAATTCGCTCAAACCAGATACGTTCAGAGAAGTCAGATTGTTTCTGGAGCAGTACAGATGTGTCAGTGCAGTCAAGCCGGACATATCTAGAGAGATCAGATTGTTGTTGTCGCAGGACAGACTTGTCAGCGCGTTCAAGTCGGTTACGGTTAGAGAGGTCAGATTGTTGGAGGAGCAGTTTAGAAATTTCAGCGCGTTTAAGTCGTCTACGTTCAGAGAAGTCAGATTGTTACGAGAGCAGTTCAGACTGTCAAGTGCAGGTAAGCCAGATACGCTCAGAGAGGTCAATTTGTTGTCGTAGCAGTGTAGTCTTTCCAATGCGTTACAACCGGATACATTCAGAGAGGTCAGGTTGTTGTTGTAGCAGTTCAGCCAACTCAACATGGGTAAGCCGGATACATTCAGAGAGGTCAGATTGTTGTAGCCACAACTTAGTATTTCCAACGCGGTCAGATCGGTTACATCCAGGGTCCCCTTCAAATTGCTGTCGGAAATATCCAACTGAACAATGCGTTTATTTATCGTATCGGATGACCATGTTACTCCTGTCCAGCCGGCAGGTTCGGTGCTGCCATCAGCAGGGGCGGCTGTCCACCTAAGATTATTATTTGCGATAATGCCGTTGATGACAGCGATGTCACTCGTGTTGTAATCACCCGGGGCTGCCAGCGTCATCATCGGCATGAGAGCCAGCGCCATGCCGACCATAAGCAATACGAGAAGCAAGTGTTTGGTTTCGTGTTTAACATTTTGCATTTTACAAATCCTCATTTGTTTTTTAAATTGTAGCATTGAGTTGCGTTTAATTATGATGGGTATTGATTCTGCCATATTATTTAAATTTTTTTATACATCGTAAATAATCAACCTATCTTCAAACCCTTTTAAAAAAAAATGTATCCATCTTTTTAATCGCTTCAAAAAAATAATGTTTCTGATAAAATCAAAATCCCAAAACTAAGAAAAAATAAAATCAAAACCCCAAAGCTTTTAAGAAAAAACAAATCAGTTGATTTGATTTAATAAAAAAATCAAAACATTTTTCATTCAACCAATAAAAACAGAAAACTCATTTCTTCCCTCGGTTCTGCCATAATTTAATCAGCGCCATTACACAAAGCAACCCAAATGCATAAATTGACACGCAAATTTCTATTATAAATTTAAGCAACAACAATGCACAAAACGCCAATGCACAAAATAACCCTATTGCCACGATCCAAGCAATAATTTCAATTATTGCCCAATCCGTAAAATCGATTATAGGCGGCGATTTCTGCGGCGAGAAGTAAAAACCGCTTGTTCCCCAAGCAACAAAGGCGGCTGCATCAGTTACATCGATTACTGCACTTTCATTTTTCATGATATTGTGGCGCACGTCAAGATATTCCAGCGCGGTGCAGCCGGATACATTCAGAATGCTCAGATTGTTATTGGAACAGTTCAGATTTTCCAGTGTGGTGCAGTTGAATACACCTAGATATTCCAGTGCTTTCAAACCGGATGTATCCAACGAAGTCAGATTATAATTGTTTGAGCAGTCCAGTTGTTCCAGCGCGGTCAAGCCGGATACGTTCAGAGAGGTCAGATTATAGTTGTTTGAGCAGGTCAGCCGTTTGAGCTTGGTCAAGCCGGATACGTTTATAGAGGTCAAATTATAGTTGTTTGAGCAGTACAGCCATTCCAACTTGGTCAAGCCGGATACGTTCAGAGAGGTCAGATTGCTTCCATTGCAGCATAGTTCTCTCATCGCGATACAGCCAGATAAGTTCAGAGAGGTCAGATTATAGTTGTTTGAGCAGTCTAAATTTTTTAGTGCATTCAAGCCAGATGCATCCAGAGAGGTCAGATTGTTGTTGGAGCAGTGTAGCTCTTCCAGCGCAGTCAAGCTGGATACGTCCAGAGAAGGCAGATTGTTGTTGGAGCAGTCCAGATATTTCAGTGTGGCCAAGCCGGATACGTCCAGAGAAAGCAGATTATTGTTGGAATAGTCCAGATATTTCAGCGCGGTCAAGCTGGATACGTCCAGAGAGGTCAGATTATAGTTGTTTGAACAGTTCAGCTGTTCCAACGCGGTCAAGCCGGATACATTTAGAGAGATTAGATTATAATTGTATTGGCAGGTCAGCCGTTTCAGTGCGGTACAATCGGATACATTCAGAGTTATCAGATTGTTGTTGGAGCAGTGTAGCTCTTCCAGCGCGGTCAAGCCGGATACATTTAGAGAGATTATATTATAATTGTATGAGCAGGTCAGCCGTTTCAGTGCAGTACAATCGGATACGTTCAGAGTTGTCAGATTGTTTCTGGAGAAGTGTAGTTCTTCCAGCGCAGTCAAACCTGATACGTTCAAAGAGGACAAATTGTTATAGCCACAGTCCAGATATTTCAGTGCGGTCAAGCCTGATACATTCAGAAAGGTTAGATTGCTAAAACTACAATCCAGATATTCCAGTGCAGTCGAGCTGGATACATTTAGAGAAGTTAGATCTCCGGAACAGTTCAGATATTTCAGCGCGATCAAGCCTGATACATTCAGAGAGATTAGATTGCTAAAACTACAATCCAGATATTCCAGTGCAATCAAGCCAGATACATCCAGATCGGCCAAATTGTTGTATGATGAATGAGCGTAACCGTCACTGGATGTATTCAGATATTTCAGGGCGGTCAAGCCGGATACGTTCAAAGAGGTCAGATTGTTGTTGGAGCAGTCCAGATATTCCAGTGCGATCAAGCCTGATACATCCAGAAAGGACAGAGATCTATTGTTGTATGAGCAATTCAGATGTTTCAACGCGGTCAAGCCGGATGCGTTTAGGGATGGAAGAGCGTTAACGCTGCAGTCCAGATATTCCAATGCAACCAAGTTAGATAAGTTCAGAGACCTCAGATTGTTGACTCTACAGTCTAAATGTTCCAGTGCAGTCAAGCCAGACATATTCAGAGAGGTTAGACTGTTGCGGGAGCAGTTCAGATATTCCAGTGCGGTCAAGCCAGACACATCCAGCTCTCCATTCAAACTGCTGTTGGAAATATTTAACTGAACAATGCGTTTATTTGTCGCATCGGATGACCACGTTACCCCTGTCCAGCCGGCTGGCACATAACTGCCATTGGTTGGGGCTTTCGTCCACCCAAGATTGTTATTTGCGATAATGCTGTTAATGGCGGCGATATCGCTTGTGTTGTAATCGCCCGAAGCTGCCAGTGTCATCATCGGCATGAGAGCCAACGCCACGCCAACCATAAGCAATATGGGAAGCAAGTGTTTGGTTTTGCGTTTAATATTTTGCATTTTTCAAATCCCCACGATTTTTAAAATTGCAACATTGATTTGCATTTGAATGTGTATATAAAAACCGTTTTTGCTTTCATGAAAAAAGGAATGGGATTTGGAAACGATATCATCCTCAAATCTAATTCATACCTCTATGTTTAATTTTAGATTCGGCATGGCATTTAAATGTTTTGCTTATATATATTTTTAGAAAAATAAAAAAATGTATTATTAAGTCTCTTGCTTTTGAAAAAATCAAATTACAATTGCTTTAAATCAAATTCTTTAAGAGACTGATTTTTGCTTCTTATAAACTCTGAAAATAAACGGCTTTCAGACAACGCATCTCTATTGCATGTTTTTGTTTCAATGATGCGGCTGTTTGGAAATTGGGATGACCAGCTGTTTTGGATTGTTTTTTTGACATTGTCTAAAATGAACTGATCCGGCTCTGTGAGTGTATGGCGGCACGGGAGAAGTGCAGTAAAAGAGGGACCGGTGCCGGACAAACCTGCGGTAATATTAAAGTATTGCCCGATTTCCATGCATGTGATGGCAGGATCGGGATTAAAGCCGAGTGCGCTGCAATATACAAGACCGTTGAGTTTCATGGCTTTTTTGTAATCGCCGCTTAAAGCGGTTTCAAAAGCGATATCTATCAAATCTTTCATCAAAATGGAACGAGAGATGTTGGTTTGAGAACTAAAGGACTTGGTGTTTGGATTTAAAACGATGACATCATAATCAAATTCTTCGCGTTTCAACAAAGAAAGGGATTGGTTGTCCGTTAAAACGACGCCGCCAAAAAATGAGGCGCATGCATCATCATAAGCGCCTGTAATCGTGACACCGGCTTTTCTTGCAGCAGCAACGCCGAGCTGAACGATCGTTATCGGATCCATCGTTTCTCCGATGGCATCGAGTGTTGCTAAAATCACGGCGTTTGCGGCGGCACTGCTGCTTTTTAAACCGCTTGCGGTTGGAATGGAGCTTTTGGTTAAAACGGAAGCTGTACCGGTATAATCGAAATGTTCAAAAACAGCCTCAACACAGTATTCAATCAAGGTTGTATCGGTATCGGGGCTGCCAAAAACATGGCCTTGAATGATTTTGGATGAAAAAGGCAAATCTAAACAAACTTCAGCGTACGTTTTTAATTCGGTTGCAAAAGCGCTTCCTTTCCATGACGCAATTGCATTGACAATCGTTCCGCCGCCAAAGGCACAGCCATATCCTTTTTGACAAGAGATCATAAACATCAATTTTCAATTTTTAATTTTCAATTTTTAACTTTCAATTTTTAACTTTCAATTTTTAACTTTCAATTTTTAACTTTCAATTTTTAACTTTCAACTTTTAACTTTTAACTTTTTTGTTACGATTTGAAAAACAGAATTGATCTCTATATTTTAAAACCTTTTCTTTAAATTTCAAAAACGCATGAAAAATTAAAAATTATATATAGTTCTATGCTTTTTATGTATTTTACCTCACTTTTCAATGAAATGATCAGAGTTTAAAAGCTTATGATGGGGATTTAAATGGAAACCAGAAAAATACAGCAAACAGGCGGCTCAACTTATATTATTTCTTTGCCAAAACAATGGGCTGAAAAAGTCGGAATTGAGACGGGTATTCGTGTCGGCGTTCAGCCGCAGCCAAACGGGACATTGCTCATTTGTCCGGACACCGATGCAAAACCACTTCGTAAAAAAACACTTGATATCACAAACGTTTTAGGAAGACCTTTGGAACGTGAATTTATTGCAGCATATTTGGCAGGTTACGATATTCTTGAATTCGTATCCACTAAAATTTCATCGGAACAAAAAAAGATATTAAGAACCATATGCTACAAGCTGATCGGACCGGAAATTATTGAAGAAAACGCCAACAGTGTATTAGTTCAAGATTTGTTAAGCCCGAATGATTTATCGATTAAAAAAGCTGTTCAGAGAATGGCTTTGATTTCGAGTTCCATGTTTAATGACAGCATTTTAGCGTTATGCAATTGTGACACGGATTTGGCAACCGACATCATTGAGCGTGATGACGAAGTCGATCGCTTGTATTTAGTGATTTCAAAGCAATTCAAATCGATATTATGCGGCAACAGTTTTATTGATACAACTCAGTCCTCTATTGAAAATTATCATGACCTTCGGATGGCTGCAACGCCGATTGAGCGTATTGCCGATCACTGTCAGCGCATTGCGCAGGTCGTCGTTCAATTCCAGCCAAAGTTAGACAACAAAAGAATCAATGAAATCAAAAAATTAAGTGATTTGGCTTCAGAGACTTTTAAAAAATCGGTTGATGCGCTTTACGATTCCAATTCAAAACTTGCCAATCAAATGATTGAAAATCAAAACGTTATGAATGAACAGATTACTCAATTCAATCGCGATCATTTTGATAAAGCAAAAGATTTGCCGCTTGAGTCATTGATTGCATTACGCACCGTTATTGATAGTATCGGAAGAATTGCGGATTATGCGGCAAATATTGCCGAAACAGCCATTAATGCGTCTATTGAAACACATTAAAGTAAAATTATGCAAAAATGTTAAAAAGTAAATAAGTTCAAATTTAATATAAAAATCAATATTACGCAGATTTACATGAAATATAAATACTAGCTGTTATATTTTTGCATAGTTACATTTCATCGATGATTGTTAATAAAAAAAGTCGAAAATGTTCTTATTCAAAGATTTTTATAAACTTTCTTCCGGAGGAACAATATGAGTGTTTTCTCAAATATAAAGAAATTTTTTGGAAGATTATTCCGAAAGAAAAATGCCTGTATCGGCATTTATGGACCGCCCAATGCCGGTAAAACAACATTAGCAAACCGTATTGTAAAAGATTGGCGAGATGAAGAGTCTGCCGAACCGCTCGGTTCTATTTCACACATTCCGCATGAAACCAGAAAAGCACAGCGCCACCACAAGCTGGACATTGAATCCAAGGGCAGTAAAATCAGCTTAGATATCGTTGATACCCCCGGATTGGCAACAAAAATTGATTTCCATGACTTTATGAAAGAGGGATTGGGTGAAAAAGAGTCCAAGCAGCGCTCTAAAGAAGCAACGGAAGGCGTTATCGAAGCTGTAAAATGGCTGGATGACTTAGACGGTGTTATTTTAGTGATGGACGCTACAGAAAACCCGTACACACAAGTGAATGTGACTGTGATCGGAAACATGGAAGCCCGCAAATTGCCGCTTTTGATTGTTGCAAACAAAATTGATTTGCCCACTGCAGATCCGGAAGCCATTAAAGAAGCGTTTCCGCAGCATCCGTTCATCGGCATTTCCGCTTTGGAAGGAACAAATATGGAAACCTTCTATGACTCCGTCTCAAAACAGTTCGGGTGATTTATAATGAGTGAAATTCAACTCGATCTTGTTTCCGACTTTAAACTCTCAAAAATGGGCTCTACTGAAAAAGTACGCTATATCTTAGATGAAGTACGCAAAGGAAAAATTATGGTCCTTGAGAAAGGTTTAGACCCCTTAGAAGAAGCCAAATTAATTGAAATGACCATGTCTGAAATCCAAGACGATTTTTACGGCCTTGAAATTGAAAGTTACCCCCGAGAAGAAAGCACGTCATTGTTTGGAAAAATATTTAAAAAAGATTCAAGCCGGCAAAAATTAACCGTTATCGGTCCGGCAAATCAATTAAAAACACTCCGAAAAGACAATTCTTTGATCAGCACACTTGTATCCCCAAAATGATACTTTGTGCTTTTTTCAATTTTATTTTTATGTTTTGTTTTTATGTTTTATTTTCATTAAATAGGACTTCGTGTCCGTCTAAAAACAGTATCTCAAACAGTCTTTCAAATGATATCCAATCGGTATCTCAAGCGGTATCCCAAACGATGGTAAACGGTATCTCAAACGATGGTAAACGGTATCTCAAACGATGGCAAACGGTATCCCAAACGATGGTAAACGGTATCCCAAACGATGGTAAACGGTATCCCAAACGATGGTAAACGGTATCCAAAAAGATATCCAAAACGATGGCTTAAATGGTGTTTCCAATGATTCAAAAAGAAATAGTTTCTGCGGACAAAAATAATCCCAAGCAGTTTGGAATTGATTCTCAAAATTTAATTTCATTTGAAATGGGAAATGCCGATATTACACTTGTTTGTACTTACGGCAAAATTACATTCATCTGCAACAACCATGTTTCAGATTACACAATCGGTTTGATTTTAAAAAAAATTTCCTCAATTGATAATTCAACCACGCATGAAACCGATATTTTTTGCGAGTTTGACGACATTCAAAAACATCAAACCATGGGATACACATTGATTACCTATGGTCGCCACGAAAAACAATATCGTGCAACATTCAATATCATCTTTTCATCCGAAAAAGCCCTCTATAACCTGACCGTTGCCTTTTTCAATGAGCTGAAAAAAGAACCGTCCATTAAAAAGGATTTTTATTGGAACGGCAAAGATAACGATATCATTCGGCTTTACAAAGACTTAAATGATTTGCCGAATTGGACGATCAAATCCGTCAAAAACAAAGATTCAACCGTTTGATCATTATTTTTGGAAGAGAAACATGGTAAATTTTTTTATAACATTGACAATGGCTTGCGATTTACAATGCCGTTATTGCTACGGGGAAGTCTGTGACTGTTTTGATGATTTTGATGACGGCATTGCTGTCGATTATGATGTTCCCGAAACAATAACTTATGATATTTCGGCACTTCGCGATTTCATCAAAAAAGATAAAGATGCCACTGTCATATTTTACGGCGGCGAGCCGCTTTTGGAATTAAACACAATGCTTCAAATGATGGATACCCTCCCTGCCAAAGTCTTTTTGCTGCACACAAATGCAACACGCCTGGATCAAGTACCGGCAGACTACCTTAAACGCCTGCACACCATTTCAATCTCTATTGACGGAAACCGTGCGTTAACCGACTATTATCGCGGAAACGGCGTTTATGATCTGATAGCAAAAAATGCAAAAATCGCCCGCGAAAAAGGATTTAAGGGAGAAATCATTGCCCGAATGACCGTCCAAGAAGAAACAGATATTTACGAAAGCGTCATGCACCTTTTTGAAAATCCTGATTTTTGTTTTGACAGCGTGCATTGGCAATTAAATGCCCTATTTTGGAGAAACGACTACGAAAAACGCTCTTTCTCAAAATGGGTTCAAAACAGCTACAACCCGGGCATTCAAAAATTATTGGACACCTGGGTGAGCCGGATGAAAACAGACAAAAAAGTCCTCCACATGTATCCTTTCGTTAACATTATGAATTCGCTTCTTCGAAACGAAAAAACACATCTCAGATGCGGTGCCGGCTGGAAAGAATACAATGTTCAAACAGACGGCAAATTATCACCCTGTCCCGTCATGAGCGGTATGAGTGATTTTTATGCCGGCGACATTTTTAAAAACAACCCCGACCAATTGCGTGTGATTCATGTATCAGGCGAATGTTTAAAATGCGACATTGCAGGTATTTGCGGCGGTCGCTGCCTTTATGCCAACACCACTATGAAATGGGGCACGGAAGGATTTAAAGACGTCTGTAAAACAATTCGTTTTTTAATTAACGGCCTCATGGAAAAGAAACCCGAAATTGAAAAATTGATATCAGAAGGCGTCATTACATCAGATGATTTTTCACAAGGTATTGAATACAACAGCTGTGAAATCATCCCGTAACATTTTCTCTATCAAATCGCCATTTTTAAATTCAGTTTTGTTTTCATTTTTCACTTTCAAAAAAGATTTGTAAAAACATGACAACGGCGTCAAATACCGATATCTTTAAATAAAATAAATCTCTCTCTAAGTTTTGTCCTTTGATTCCTGCATCGTTGGTCTAGTGGCTATGACTGCGGCCTTCCAAGCCGCAAACTCGGGTTCGAATCCCGAACGATGCATTTTTTGGGATTTAGGGTTATTACCCTTTTTCTATTTTTTATTGTTTTTTTGAATACTTCTATTTTTAGAAATCAAAATGGTTATGAATGAAAACGTCATTATCAAATTGATTTTTATGACACAGCCTTCCCACCCGACATACCAAATTGAAATTGCCGGTCTCATCCGGCATTTACCGATCTGCCCGGTCAACGACAAATTAGACATCGCCGGCTTTGTCATTTTTTCCGATGTTGAATTAACAATAGCCTGCGCCGAAGAACTCTTAAAAAAGGTTCCCGACTTTGATGTTTTGCTCACCGCCGAATCCAAGGGCATTCCGCTTGCTTATGAAATGTCGCGGCAGTCCGGAAAAAAGTACATTTTGGCAAGGAAAAGCAAAAAATTGTATATGCGTCAGGCAATTGCTGTGAATGTGAAGTCCATCACAACCGAAAAAATGCAGACGCTTTACCTTGACATTGATGATATGGAATATCTTAAAGAAAAACGTGTTCTTCTTGTCGATGATGTGATCAGTACAGGCGAATCTATGATCGCTATGGAACACTTATGTCAGGAAGCGGGCGGAAAAATTGTCGGGAAAGCTGCTATTTTGGCAGAAGGAGACGCTGCCGATCGAAAAGATATCAT